>NZ_JAVRFJ010000039.1:0-105794 GCF_031845845.1 Streptomyces gottesmaniae | reverse complement strand
CGCTCAGAGCAGGAACGGCGCGACGCCTTCCCCCGCTGGCTGCACACCTACAATCACCACCGCGGACACACCGCGCTGAAAGGCCAACCACCCGCCAGCCGCGTCCCCAACCTCTCAGGGCAATACACCTAGCGCTCCCCGTCCACCACGTCCGCCACCACGCAGCTGACGTTGTCGGGGCCGCCCGCCTCGTTCGCCTCGGTGACGAGGGCGCGTACGGCGGTCTCGGGGTCGGGGGCCGAGGACAGGGTGCGCCGGATGGCCGGGTCGGGGACGACCGAGGAGAGGCCGTCGGAGCACAGCAGGTAGCGGTCGCCGGGGTGGGCGTCGTGGAGGCGCAGGTCGGGCGGGGCGGTCGTCCCGCTGTTGGTCAACGCCTTGAGGAGCAGGGCGGGTTGGGGGTGGGCGGTGGCCTCCTCCGGCGTCAGGCGGCCCTCGTCGATCATCGACTGGACGACGGTGTGGTCATGGGTGATCCGGAACAGTTCGCCGGCGCGGAGCAGGTACGCGCGGGAGTCGCCGATGTGGACGAGGGCGAGCTGCGAGCCGGTCCACAGCATCGCCGTCAGGGTCGTGCCGTCGTCCCCGGTCCCCGCGACGTCCCGTACGGCGTCGGTCGCGCCGCGCACCGCGTCCTCCAGCACGTTCAGCACACCGCCCGCCGGGAGGGTGTCCCGGTCCAGGGTCCTCAGCGCTTCCACGGCGGCCGTGCTCGCGGGGGCCCCGGCGGGGCCGAAGCCGTCGGCTACGGCGAGGACGCGGGAGCCGGCGTAGGCGGTGTCCTGGTTGGCGGGCCGGACGAGGCCGGTGTCGGAAAGGGCGGCGTAACGGAGTTCGAGCATCGCGGTGTCCTCCTCGGACGTGTGGGTGAGGTGGTCCACGAGGAAGGCCGCCAGGTCGCGTCGGGTCGCCGTCTCGGCCTCGACGCCGGCCCAGTACGCCCGGATCTCCCAGGCGGCGGGGCCCGGCTCCAGCGCGCACACCGTACGGATACGGGCCAGCGGCATGCCCAGTCGGCGGAGCCACGCCACGAGCCGGGCCTGCTCCAACTGCGCGGCGGCGTAGTAGCGGTAGCCGGTGTCGGGGTCGACCCGGGCGGGGCGCAGCAGCTCCAGCTCGTCGTAGAGCCGTAGTGCCTTCGGCGACAGCCGGCACGCCTTGGCGAAGGCCCCGATCGTCAGCATCCGCATGGCTCCCCCTGGCTCTCGCGCTGTCCTGGCGTTCCTCGTTCCGCTCTCGATGCTGGGGCTTCACCGAAGGTGAAGGTCAAGCGCTGGTGCGGAGCCGAGTCGATCATCCGTTATCTTTTCGTGACTGACTCGGCCACATCCGATCACATACTGATCACACTCTGAAGGAACATGAGCGCGCACAAGGCAACACGTTCTCGTACCGGCTCTCGTACCGGCACCGGCACCGGCACCGGCACCGGCACCGGTATCGGCACCGGCCGTCGGCGGAAGGCCCGTGAGCCGCGCGCGAGAGTGCCTCTGCGGAGCGGCCTCGGGGCGGTGGCGGTCGTCGGTGTCGCCGGATTAGCCGCGGTGGGGTGGATGGGCGGCGGTACGGGCGAGACGGCACGTGAGCCCGCGGCCGGCACATCCGCCGAGCCCTCGCCCGAGCGGTCCCGGCGCTCGACCGCTCCCAGCCGGAGCGCCGACGCCGACGCGGGTGCCTCCGGCAGTCCCTCCTCCTCGCCCAGCCCGTCGTCGAGCGACTCCGGGTCGCCCTCTCCCAGTAACTCGCCCATCACCATCCCCAGAACCGGGCCCGGCACCTTCACCACGGCCTCCGGCGGCAGCCCCAAGGTGGGCAAGAGCACGCCCCTGCGCTACCGGGTCGACGTCGAGAAGGGACTGTCGCTGTCGGCCGCCGAGGTCGCGGGCGAGGTGGAGGCCGTGCTCGCCGACCCGCGCGGCTGGACCGCCGACGGCGAATCGGCGTTCCAGCGGGTCTCCCGCGGCCCCACCGACTTCGTCGTCAAGGTGGCGACCCCCGGCACGGTCGACGAGTTCTGCGGCCGGGTCGGGCTGAACACCCGCGGAGAGTTCAACTGCCAGGCCGGCGACGACGTCATGGTCAACCTCGAACGCTGGGAGCTGGCGACCCCCGTCTACGCCGACGACGTCAAGGCCTACCGCGCCCTGATCATCAACCACGAGGTCGGCCACTTCCTCGGCCAGGGCCACGTCACCTGCCCCGGCAAGGGCAAGCCCGCCCCGGCGATGATGCAGCAGATCAAGGGCATGAAGGGCTGCGTCCCCAACGTCTGGCCGTACGACAGGGACGGCCGCTTCATCACGGGGCCCGCGGTGCCGTGAGCCGGAACGGGCCGACGGCGACCCGGACGCCCGCGAGAACCGGGTCCCGTCACGTCACCCGCGGTTGTTAGCCTGCGCCGGAGCGCCAGTCAGCCGAAGACGTAAGAGAACGGAGCCCCCCGTGGCCCGCACAGCCGCCGCCCCCCGCATCGCCCTCGCCACCTACGACCCCGGGCCCAGGGTCAACCACGACCGGGATCTGCCGGTGCTGGTGGAGGCACTGCGGGAGGCCGGGGCCGACGCGGTGGCCGTGCGCTGGGACGACCCGGCGGCGGACTGGGCCGGACACGACCTCGTCGTCATCCGGTCCACCTGGGACTACAGCTGGCGCGCGGCCGAGTTCGTGGCCTGGGCGGAGAAGACCGGTGAGGCCACCCGGCTCGCCAACCCGGCCGAGGTCGTGCGCTGGAACACCGACAAGCGGTACATCGGCGATCTCGCTCGGGCCGGTGTGCCCGTCGTGCCGACGGACTATCTCGCGCCCGGCGACCCCGTGCGGCTCCCCGAGGCACACGAGTACGTCGTGAAGCCCACCTCCGGCGCGGGCGCCCGGTTCGCCGCCCGCTACACCCCCGAACAGCGGGAGACGGCGACCGCGCACGTCGAGCGGATGCGCGCCGAGGGGCTCACCGCGATGGTGCAGCCGTTCGTGACCAGCATCGACAGCGAGGGCGAGCGGGCCCTGCAGTTCTTCGGCGGCCGACTGCTGCACGCCAGCCGCAAGGGCGCGGTGCTCGCGCCCGGCACGGCGTACGACGCAGAGAAGACCGCCCACCCCGACCTGGAGCCCTGGACTCCGACCGCGGCCGAACTCGCCGTCGCCGAGCGGGCGTTGGCCGCCGTGCCGGGACGGCCCGAGCTGCTGTACGCGCGCGTCGACCTGGTCACCGGGGCGGACGGGCAGCCGTGTGTGATGGAGCTGGAGCTCGTCGAGCCCAACCTCTTCCTGTGGCTGCACCCGGCCTCGCTGCCCCCTGTGGTCGGGGCGATCGTGGCCGCCGCCACCGGCTGACCCCGCCCGCCGCCCTCACTCGAAGAGGCGGGAAATCCACGAAGCGGGCGTCCCGCCCGTGCCCGCTGCCTACCCTTCGGGGTTACAACAGCGCGTACGGGAACCACAACTGAGGGCGTGACCAGCATCGTGGGCGGATCGGAGTCGCGGCGCACTCCCGGTTTCCCGGCGGAGCTGACGAGCTTCGTGGGGCGACGGGACGAGGCGGCCGATGTCAGACGGTTGTTGTCGGCGGGCAGACTGCTGACGCTGACGGGGCCGGGCGGGGTGGGCAAGACCCGGCTCGCCGGGCATGTGGCGGGACAGGTGGCACGGGCCTTCCCGGACGGCGTGTGGCTCGTGCCGCTGGCGGCGCTGAGCGACGAGGCGTTCGTCCCGCACGCCGTCAACGACGCGCTCGGCGTCCGCAACGAGACCGTGCGGCCGCCGCTGGAGATCCTCGTCGATCATCTGCGCGAGCGACGCTTACTGATCGTGCTCGACAACTGCGAGCACCTGCTGCGCAGTTGCGCGATCCTCGCCGGGACGGTGCTGGCGGCCACCGAGGGCGTACGGATCCTCGCCACCAGCAGGCACCGGCTCGGGCTGGCCGGGGAGCAGCTGTTCGAGGTGCCGCCGCTGCCCGCGCCCGCGCCGGAGGAGCTGACCCCCTCGGCGGTCGAGTCCTTCCCCGCGCTGCGGCTGTTCGCCGACCGGGCGGCGGCCGTGGTCCCCGGCTTCACCGTCGGCGAGGCGAACCAGCAGGCCGTGGCCCGGCTCTGCCGCCGCCTCGACGGGCTCCCGCTCGCCATCGAGCTGGCCGCGGTCCGGGTGCGGGCCCTCGGCGTGGACCAGCTCGTCGAACGCCTCGACGACCGCTACCAGCTCCTGACCTGCGGCAGCCCCACCTCCGCGCCCCGCCACCGCACCCTGCGCTCCGCCGTCGACTGGAGCCATGAACTGTGCACCCCGCAGGAGCAGTTGGTGTGGGCGTGGCTGTCGGTGTTCGTCGGCGGCTTCGACCTGGCCGCCGCCGAAGCGGTCTGCGCCGGGAAGGACACCGGGACCGGGGAGAAGATCACCCCGTGCGCGGTGCTGGACGCCGTCGCCGGGCTCGTCGACAAGTCGGTGCTCGTCCGGGAGGAGCACGCCGGCCAGGTCCGCTACCGGTTGCTGGTCTCGCTGCGCGACTACGGGCTGGAGAAGCTGCACGACCTGGGCGAGGCGGCCGAGACCCGGCGACGGCACCGGGACCACTTCGCGCGCCTCGGCGCCGAGTACGAGCAGGCCTGGTTCGGCCCCGACCAGACGGAGATCACCGAACGCATCCGGATCGACCAGGACAACTTCCGGGCCGCCCTGGACTTCTGCCTCACCACCCCCGGCGAGGCCCAGCACGGGCTGCGGCTCGCCGCCGGGCTGTGGTTCCACTGGGTCGCGGGCGGCATCTGGGGCGAGGGACGGCACTGGATGGACGGCGCCCTGCGCGCCGGGGCCCGGCCCGACGTGGCCCTGACCCGAGCCATGTGGGCGGGCGCCCTGACCTCCCTGGTCCACAGTCGCTCCGCCGCCGTCCTGGCCGGCCTCGACCCGGTGCGGACCGCGGTCGACGCCGACGAGGAACTCCCGGTGCCCGCGCCGCCGCCCGTGCCGGCCGGCGCCCTCGTCCCGGGCCGGGCCCGCGCCTCCACCGCCTTCGTCGTCCTCACCCGCGTCGAACTGGCCTGCACCCTCGTCAGCCGGGGCCGTGCCGACGAGGCGATCCCGCTGTGCGCCGAGGCGGTCGCCCTCTGCGAGGCCCACGGTGAACAGTGGGCCCGCTCCTGGGCGCTGCGCACCCTCGCCCTCGCGCACTGGTCGGCCGGGCAGTACGACCGGGCCGCCGAGCACGCCCGCGACTGTCTGCGGCTGCCGTACACCGTGAGCCAGCACCAGAGCCTCGCCCGCACCCTCGATCTGCTCGCCGCCGCCGAGGCGCTGGCGGGCGACGCCGAGCGGGCCGGTGTGCTGCGCGGCGCCGTCGACCGGATCTGGCACGACATCGGCGGCAACCCCGTGGACGCCCTCCAGCCGGGCGGCCCGCGCGCCGCCGAACACCACGCGCGCCTCGCCCTCGGCGACCACGCCTACGCCCTGGCCCACCGTCGGGGCGGCCGTCTGACGCCGGAGCAGGCGGTGGCCTACGCCCTGGGCGAGCAGCGGGAGGGACCGGCCGCCGCGCGCACGGGCGGACGGCGGGACGGCGCGGGTTCGGCCTCGCGCACGGGTGTGCGGCGTGACGGCGTGGCCTTCGCGCCGAGGACGGACGACGGGCGGGACGGCTCGGGTCCCGGTGTGCGCGAGGGGGAGGTGTCCGCCGTACGCCGGAACGCGCGGGGCTCCTCCTCGGGCACGAGGGAGAGCTCCCTCACGGCCGGGGGCCCGGCCCGCGCCCCGATTTCGACGAAGGCCTCGCCCCCCGGCACCGTCCCCGTCGTCGACCCGGTCCCGCTGACCCGCCGTGAACTGCAGGTCGCGGCCCTCGTCGCCCAGGGCCGTACCAACAAGCAGATCGCCGACCACCTCGTCATCGCCCGCCGTACCGCCGAGGGGCATGTCGAACGCATCCTCGTGAAGCTGGGCTTCCACAACCGCAGTCAGGTGGCGGCCTGGTTCAGCGCGCGGGCGGGGCTGTAGCGGGCGGCGTACGCACCGGGCCGGGCAGTGGGGCGGACAGGGTGACCATGGTGCCGCAGGGGGTGTCGCGGACGTCGATCCGGGCGGGAGGGCCGATACCCGCGATCAGGGACTCCGCGAGACGGGGGCCGTGCCCCTCGGGCCGTCCCACCGGCGGGACGGCAGCACCGTACGTCACCTCGCAACGCAACCCGCCTTCCCCCAGACACAGTTCGACGAACGCCGGGTCGGCGCCCCGGGCGGCGGCGTCCGTGGCGATCTCCGCAGCGGCCTGCCCGAAGGCACCTCCGGCGGAGGCGCTCAACCGGGCGCGCAGCGACGCCTCCTCCACCAGGGCGCGCACCAGGGGGAGTTCGGGACCACGGAACTCCATGCGCAGCCTCAGCCCCTCGTTCACCCGGCGTCCCCCTCGTCGCCTTCACCCTCCACGCGGACCAGCAGCTGGGGCACCTCGTCGGCGCCCAGCTGCTCCAGCACCAGCCCCAGCAGTTCGCCGCAGCGCACGGTGACCTCGCTGCCGTCGGGGAGCGAGGCGGCGAGGCTGATCAACTGCCAGGCGCAGTGGGCCTCCATGAAGCACAGGTCGCGGAGGTCGAGGACGAAGTGGCTGGGCCCCGAGTCGTCACGGTGTTCAAGCGCCTCGCGCAGCGCCTCGACGAACTCGCTCCGGGTGCTCAGCTCGGCGGTGCCGGCCATCCGGCCGCCGTCCGGTGTCCCGGTGACCTCCAGGGAGTCCAGACGTTCCATGACCCGCAGCGGATGGACCTTGCCGACGCGGGCGGTCAGCTCGTCGTCGAAGCGCTGACGGTCGTACCAGCAGATCGCGGTGAACAGCGGGTCCGCGAAGAGCGGCGCCACCGAGGCCTCGTAGTCGAGCAGCCGGTCGTGGCCGAGGCCCGCCCGGGGCGCCCAGCTCATGTCGGCGGTGACCCGCAGCCCCGCCCAGCCCTCGTCGCAGGCACGGTCGACCTCGGAGGCGTAGGTGTCGATCGTGCGCCGCTCCTGGAACCGGCCGTCGGGCAGGTAGACCTCCGTGTTGCGCCTGACCGACAGCTGGCCGCTGTCCCGCGCCGCGGCCACCTGCCCGCTGCCCCGGTCCAGCAGCGACACCACCTCGTCGTCGCTCAGGTCGTCCGGGTCCATGACCAGCAGGACCTTCTCGCCGCGCGCCAGGCTCGTCCGGGTGTACGCGGTGAAGACCTTCCACGGCGACTCCCCGGTACCCTCCAGGTCCCCCTGCCCCATACACGCGTGATCCCCCAGCCGCAGCCGCTCGACGGGCACGGTTCGCTCCGCGGGGTGCTGGGGCGTCATGAAGGGCCTTCCCGTGAGGATCAGAACTCTGCACGGACAGTAGGCCCACCGGCGTCCCCAGCGGCCGGATGATCGCCAATCTTCTGCTTGGAAGGATTTCGGGGCAGGTCGGGGAGAAGTCCGATCGTGAATGTGCGCTGTCTGAACGGGGACGACCGGAGGTTTTCCGCTCTTAGGTGACCCTTTGCAACAAACCCCAGGTGAACTCCGCGACGCACTCCCGCCGCACCCCGTCCCCGTCCGGCGCGACGAACCGCAACCCCCACCGCGTCGGCGCCGTCCCCTCCAACGGTCGGGCCGGCGGGAACGCCCGTGCCACCTCGTCCACCGTGCAGGACCACGGGGTCAGATCCTCCAGGGCACGCGGTTCGGGCCCGGCCGCCCCCGGCGCCCGTACCAGCCACTCGTTCCACACCGCCCCGTTCGGCGCCAGCAGCACCTCGAACCGGAGGTCGTCCCACAACGGCACCGGCCACCGCCACGCCTCGCACTCCAGGTCCCCGATGCGGCGCCGGGTCACGGACTCGGGCGCGCCCAGGACCGACCGGTACCGGGACGCCGACCCCCGGGCCCGGGGGGAGCGCACCATGGCCTGCCACCGTCTGTTCGCCTCACGCATCTGCGCGATCGAGACGCCCAGCTCGCGCCGGGCGTCCTCGACGAGCTCCGGATTGTGGTCGGCCATCCGGCGCAGCAGCACGAGCTGGAAGTCGAGCGGGGTGAACGGGCCGGAGGGCCTATCCGGCCCGGGGCGCTTCGCGGAGGACATGCCCTCCATGGTCGCCCACGGCGCCGGACGCGGCGGCCGGCTCACCCGGGCGGCGCCCGTCCGGCAGGAACAGCACCGAGTTGACGTACCGGGGCCCGGAGAACGGCAGGACCCGCCGGAGCAGTCCCTTGGACGCCATGTGGGACGTACGCGCCTGGTGGGCCTCCAGGGTGGCCGGGTCCAGGGGGAGCCAGGTTCCGGCGGGGAGGACCCAGCCGGCGTAGCCGAGGCCGGCGAGCAGGTCGACGACCGGGGCGATCGGCTGGATACGGGATTCCAGTTCGACGAAGAGCGCCGGGCGGTCCCGGGCGAGGAGGCCGGACGCGCCGCGCAGGACGGCCAGTTCGTTGCCGTCGACATCGATCTTGACGAAGCCGACATCGGTCAGCCCGAGCCCGTCGAGGGTCACACAGCGGACGTCCAGCGCGCGGGCGTGGATGTCCCGGCGGACCAGGGACGACACACCGCGCCCCCCGTCGTCGCCCGGCGGCAGCCAGAGACGGGCCGTGCCCGGCTGGTCCGAGGCGGCGGCCTGGACGACACGGACGTTGCCGGGGACCGCCGAGACGAGCAGCCGGGCCAGCCGGGGCACCGGCTCGACGGTCACCACCCGCCCGGCGCGTCCCGCCAGCCGGCGCGTCCAGGGGCCGTACCAGCCACCGACGTCCACGGCCGTGCCGCAGCCCGGCGGGCACATGTCGTCGAGCCGGGCCAGCTCCGGCTCGAAGCGCGGGTAGACGAACCGGGCGGCCGCGGCGACCAGCCGGTCCGGGAGGAGCGGCGCGAGCCGCGCGGCGAGAGTGGTCACGAGTCCGACTTCCTGAGCAGCGCGGAGAGCTTGACGTGCTCGTCCTCCGTCACCTGCTCGCCCGATGACGGCAGCAGCTGCGGAATGCCGTCGACGATGGGGTAACGGCGGTGCAGCCGGGGGTTGTACAGCGACTCCGGCGCCCGGGCGGCGTCGGCACCGGAGTCGCCGAGGCGTTCCTCCTCGTGGACCACCAGATGCAGCGGCCCCTTGTCCAGCGGGCACGCCAGGATCTGGAGCAACGGGTCGTCGGGGTTCATGGAGGGGTCAACTCCTTGGCTGGTGCGGAGGATGGGGAGGACGGCGGGGGACTGTCGTGCTTGGGCATGCTCAGCAGCACGCCGACCGCCAGCACCGTGCCCGACAGCCGCAGCGTCAGCCGCAGGGGATCGTCGGGCAGCGACTCGCCGAACGACAGCGTGCCGAGCACGGCGGTGAACAGACAGGTCACCGTCGTGCAGACCGGCACGATCAGCGAGGCCCGGCAGCGCTGGAGCGCCGCCTGCGACATCACCAGACCGAACGCGCCGGTGAACATCAGGAGATACGGGTACGGGGAGCGCAGCAGGCCGACGACCGCGTCCCCGAGCGCACTGGTCGTCAGATAGCTCGACACGCCCTTGATCGCGAGCGAGCTGACGCCGTACAGCAGGCCCACGGCCACGCCGTACTCGACGCCCGTGGTCGGCAGCCGGTGCCGGTGCCGGGCGCGCCGCTCGGCGGACCGGTACAGCCCGACCCCCGCCGCCAGCGCGGGCAGACAGATCGTGAGGACCAGCGCGTACGGCGCCTCGCGGCTGACGGTGTCGGTGCCCTCGTCCAGCGACAGCACCACCATCAGCAGCGCGAGGAGGATCGCCCCGAGGGCGTACCGCTCCCGGCCCGTCGTCTCCTCGCCGAGCAGCCGCGCCGACAGCAGGACCAGCAGCACCAGGCCCGAGACGAAGATGCCCTGGGCCGCGGCGATCGGCAGTGTCCGGTAGACGGCCAGCTGGGCGGCGAACCCGGCGGCCAGCGACAGTGAGCCGGCGATCCACAGCGGGCTGCCGACGACCAGACGCAAGAGTTTGAACGGTTCCCGGACCGTCACCTGGGGCATCGCGGTGAGGGCTCGTTTCTCCAGGACGAATCCCGTGCTGTACAGCGCGTTCGCCAACAGGGCCGCGGCCACTCCCCACCACATCGCCTACGTCCTCCGCGCGTGCAGCAGCAGGATCGACGCCGCCGACGGGGCCGCGCAGACCAGCCGGTCCAGCGGCCGCAGCGGACGCGGTACGCCGTGGAAGGGCGCCCCGCGCAGCCGGACGACCTCGAAGCCGGACGCGGCCACGAACTCCCGTAGCGCGCGGGCGGTGTAGAGCC
This sequence comes from Streptomyces gottesmaniae, assembly GCF_031845845.1. NCBI lineage: Bacteria > Bacillati > Actinomycetota > Actinomycetes > Kitasatosporales > Streptomycetaceae > Streptomyces > Streptomyces gottesmaniae. Next base: position 95,553 of record NZ_JAVRFJ010000039.1, on the reverse strand, counting down.
GCAGATGGCCCACGACCTCCGTCCCCGGGCGGCCGTGGATGCCGCGCAGGCTCACCTCCGAGAACACCGGCTGGACACCCGCGAGGAGCAGGGCGCGATTGTACCAGGCGGCCAGATTGGGCGTCGACAGCATCAGATGGCCGCCCGGACGCAGGACGCGGCGGATCTCGTCGAGAGCCGCGTCCGGGTCGACGAGGTGCTCGATGACCTCGCTGAACAGGACCGCGTCGGCGGACTCCGACCGCAACGGAAGCCCGCCGTCCGCCAGTTCACCGCGGATCGCGTACGGGACGCGGGTGCGGGCGCGGCGGAGGGCGTCCTGGGACCAGTCGACGCCGATGATGCGGTGGCCGGGCAGGAGGGGCGCGGCGGTGGCCGCCGCCGTGCCGTCGCCGCAGCCGATGTCGAGGATCGTGCGGGGGCCGGTGCGGGCCGCCGGGCCGAGGGCGGCCGCCAGCATGCGGGCCTGGGCGAGGCTGCGGGGGGTGCCGGAGGCGACCGGGACGGACGGGTCCTCGTAGAAGTCACGAAGTCCCTTCGCCGGCGCCCGGGTCGAGGACTCGGTGGACGAGGCGGGTGAGCTGGACGAGGTGGTCGGCATTACAGGTTGTCCTCTTCCGTCGCGTGCAGATAGTGCTCGAAGAGGTCGCGGAGGTGGGCGCCGTCGCCGTGGCTGAGCAGGGCCCGGGACCAGCGCAGGGCCAGGTGGAGGCGGCCCGCCGTCGAGGCGGTCGTGACGGTGAGACCGCGGGGCATACGGGCGGGGGCCGAGAACCAGACGGCGTGGGCACGGCCCGCCCCCTCGCCGAAGTTCAGCGCGTAGGGGATGCGGCCGATGTTGCTGAGCAGGGTGGTCGACGTCCAGGGCCCGGCTGCCCGGCGCAGGCCCCTGGTGAGGGTGGCACGCCAGGACACGGGGACCACCGGGGCGGTCAACAGGGAAGCGCCGTGGCCGAGTTGGGGTCGGGGGAGGGATTTCAGGGCGCGGGTGCGGTCCGCCGTGCGGCGCAGGAGCACGGCGAGCGGCGTGGTGGCCGGTTGCAACTCGGCGGGGAGGAAGGGGACTTCGACCAGGCGGGTGCCATTGCCGATCGGCATGTCCGTGTCCCTCGGGCGGTCGTCCACCGGCATGGTGATACGGAGGGGGCGGGGGCGGGCGCCGTGCTCCCGGTTCCAGTGGGCGAGCATCAGGGCCGTGGTGACCATGAGCTGGTCGTTCACGGTGTACGGGGCGGACTTCGGGCGGCGGGGCACGGGCAGCTCGGTGACGAGCAGGCCGTTGCCGGGGGACGGCTCGGGGGTGCCGGGGGCCACGCGGGCGGGGCGGGCCCAGGGGGAGGGGTTCGCCGTCTCGACCGGGGCCGGTTCGTCCTGGGCGGGGGCGGGGCGGACGGGTGGTGCGGCGGGGGCGTTGTCCTGTCCGCCGTACAGCTGCGCGGCGGTGGCGAGGATACGGAGGCAGGCCGGGCCGTCCAGCGCGGTGTGGTTGATGGTGAGGAAGAGGACGGTGCCGTTGTCCTTCGGGCGCCCTCGGGCGGTGTGTGCCGAGGGGTGTTCGCGCTGCTCGGCGGCGCGAGGTGCCGCCGCCCCCGCCCTGAGGCCGACCGCGTCCGACGCCTCGCTGCCCACCGCCGGGCCCGCTCCCTCCACCACCTCCAGGCGGATCGGCGGGGAGAGGGTCAGCGGCGGTGCCTCCATCAGGGCCCTGGTCCGTGCGTCCCGCAGCGCATGGGGCCCGGCGGACAGGAAGGTCACCACCTCCACCTCCGGGTCCCGCGTCAGCTCCCACTCGTAGCGGCGCCGGTACCAGCGCCCCGGGGCCTCGCGCATGAGGATGCGGGGGTGGTGGTGGAGCGCGGCGGTGAAGGCGGTGCGCAGCCGGTCGGGGTCGAGCCGGCCGGGGAGGTGGACCTCGATGTGGACGGTCTCGGGCTCCTCCTCCTGGAGGCAGTGGCGGGAGACCTCGTCCACCACGGGGAAGGGGATCCGCACGGGCCCCGGTGCGGCGTCGTCCCGCGCGGGACGGTCCAGCGCCGTCATCCCGGCTCCCCCCTTCCCGTACCACCGCTTCCCGTGCCACCGCTTCCCGTGCCGTCGTTCGCGGGACCGCCGGCGGCCGTACCGCCGTGCCCGGGGCCGTCGGCTCCCCTGCCCCCGCCGTCCTCCGGAGGCGTCGCCCTGAACTTCGGCTTGGTGAAGGGGATGCGACGGGTGGGGGTGTCGGGGTCCCCTTGCCAGGAGCCCGGCCCGCGCGCCGAGATCGTCGGGCTCGCGACCGATCCGCCGCCCTCCGTGACCGGCCCGCCGTTCAGCCTCTTGCCCACCCGTCGCCGCTGCGGCAACGGCTCCGTCGGTCCCTCCGCCCCCGGCGGACGCTCGAACTCCCGGGTGGCGCCGGGCCGTTCCGGTGAGGTCGCGACATCCGCGCCCACGCTCACCAGCGCCGCGAAGAGGCCGACAAGCGCGAGGAGTTGGGCCACGGGCCCGAACGCGCCCTCGCCCGCCGCCACCGGTTCCCCCGCTCCGAACGCGGCGGCGAGCCCGGCGCCGGCCAGCGCGAGGAAGGCGATCGGCACGAGCAGGGTGTGCCGTTTCCAGGCGAGGAGTGCCAGCAGCGGCACGAGGAGGGCGAAGAAGCCCGCGATGACGATGCCGACGAGGGTGAGCGCGATCGTGCCGAGCCAGAGACCGGGGCCCGGGGGCGTCGGCTGCGGAGCGTCCGGGTTGGGCTCCTGCCGGCGCCAGAGGGCCAGCCCGATGAGGGCCACCAGGCCGACGCCCGCGCCGATCAGCCCGGCCTCGTACGTCACGGACGGCTCGTACGACAGCTTGACGGTGCCGCCCGCGCCGCCGGGGACGCGCCAGCCCTGCTGCCAGCCGTCGAGCCGGACCGGGGTCAGCTCGCGGCCGTTCAGCGTGGCCTTCCAGCCGTCGTTGAAGTTCTCGTACGTCGTCAGGTAGGAGGCCGCGCCGTCGCCGACGGTGATCTCGCGGCGGTCGCCGAGCCAGTCCCGGATGCCCAGGTCCCGCCCGGAGGCGGCGGGTTCGGTGACCGTCCCCCGGGTGAGCGTCACGGCCGTGACCGCCAGGGCGCCCGAGTCCTCGGACTCGAAGGTGTGCCGGTCGGCGGCGTCGAGCTCCAACCCGCCGCCCGCACGGTCGCCCTGGCAGAGCGTCAGCTCGATGGGCCGACGCTCCACCAGGTCCCGGACCGTCCCCCGCGCGCTCGTCTCGTACAGCGTCCCGTCGACCTCGACCACCGGGCCGTCGCCGCACGGGAGCTCGAAGTCCCGGGTCGGGGCGGGCTGCGGTGTGCGGTACTGGTCGAGGGCGGGGACGTACGCCTCCGTGAGCCCGACCGGGAGTTGCAGGTCGTCGTCGGCGACGGGGTTGTGGACGGTCATCGGGGCCGTCTCGGTGACGGTGATGTCGAGCTGGTCGGTGTTGATCGGGTCGAAGCGGACCCAGCCGTTCTCGTCGACCGCGGCGATGACCGCGCCGTCCGGGGAGCTGATCTCGACCTGCGTCGGCCGGGCCGACAGCCCGCCCGCCGGTGCCAGGACGAGCGAACCGACCGGCCACTTGTCACCCCAGCGGAGGTGGATCGTCGGCTCGTCGCCCGCGATCCACGCCGTGGTCAGGTCGCCGTCGGTCAGGTTGCGGGGCGACAGCCCGGCCCCGAGCGAGGCCGTGGAGTCGGCGGTCGCCGTCATCCTGGTCTGCTGGTCGGGGGCGACCTCGTACAGCAGCTTGTCCAGCTCGTCGCCCGGCACGGGCACGGCCGTCGCCTTCATCTCGTACGTCCCCGCCGTGGTGGTGGCGAACGTGCGGTGCAGGCCCGGCTCGGTGCCCGTGGGCGAGAGGCCGGTCGGGTCGGCGGCCCGCTGGAGCGAGATCACCTCGGCGGAGGCGGCCGTGCCGTCGGGGGCCTGGGCGTCCGTCGGCAGCCGCAGCATCCGGGTGACCTTGACGCCGGGGAGGTCGATCTCGGCGAAGCCCGCGCCGACGAGACCGGTGTGCCGCTCCGCCGAGTCGAGAATCGTGATCTTCAGCCAACTCGTCTCGCCGGGGCGGGCGTTGACGGTCTGCGTGGAGCCGTCGGGCTGGAGGTTCGTGGAGCGTGAGCCCCGCTCCGTCTCCACCTTGATCCGGGTCGGCGCCGACCGCACCCCGTCCTGCGGCAGCGGGGTGACCTCGAACGTCTCCGGGATGTCCTGGCTGCCGTCGAAGTCGATCCGCAGCCACTGCCCGTTCGCCGACCCGGCCGCGCCCTCCGCCCAGGCGGTGTCCCGGTCGCCGTCGAAGGCGTTCACCGGGTCGTACTGCGGCAGATGGAACAGCCAGTTGCCGCTCGTCGACGCGGTCACCGACTCGGCACCCCGCAGCTCGGCCACCGTCTGATGATCGAGCCCGGACACCGGCAGGATCTGCTTCGGCTGCTCACCGGCGTCCTGCACACTCCCGCTCGGGTTCCGCTCGTCCGCCGTGTACGTGTACGACGTGTTGGCGTTGACCAGGCCGAACCGGGTGTCCGCCCGGCGCAGCCCGTCACCGACCACCTGGACGGCCGGGGTGCCGAGGCCGGGATGGTTGTCGCCGGTCAGCACGGTGGCCCGGTCACGCAGCTCCGGGTCGGCGGCCAGCGGCAGCAGCGACTCGGGCCCGCCGGAGACGACGGCGGTGTCCGCGATCGCCTTCAGCCCGGCCTGCCCGGGACGCGGTACGTCCTCGGCGGGCCGGTAGATCTCCACGGCCCGCTGTCGCGCGTACAACCCCTCGACCTGCAACGGGGTGCCCTCGGCGATCCGCCCGCCGGTCATGACCGGCCCGAGCCCGGTGACCCGCTCGTACCCCGACTGCTCCAGGGTCCGCTTCACGGTCGTGGTCGGCACGGCCCCGACCTGGTCGGGGTCCAGGTCATTGCGTACGACGACGTAGTACAGACCCGCCCGGCTCAAGTAGTCGGCGAGACCCGGCACTTCGCCGCCCGTGAGCAGCGCCTGCTCGACGGCGTCCATCGCGCGACGGTTGCCGGGGGTGCCGAAGGGCACGTAGTCGCGCTGCGCCCAGCGGGACTCGGCGAGCACGTCGAGGGGCTGGTCGACGGTGGTGCCCCAGGTGTGGATGCCGTGCGCGGTGGCCGGCACGACCAGCGCCCGCGAGTCCGGCGAGTACTTCTCCAGCCAGTCGGCCGTCGCCTGCCAGTACTTGGGCAGCTCCTGGAACGAACCGGGCTGCAGCACCGACCCGTTGAGGTACGGCCACAGCAGTCCGGGGACGACGAGTACGGCGGCGATCAGCGGAGCGAACCGCCGACCCCGCACCCGGCGGGCCCCGCGCGCCTGCGCGGCCACCCCCACCAGGTGCGCGAGCCCCAGCACGAGCGCCAGCGCCAGCCCGGTCTGGAACTTGTAGATGTTCCGGAAGGGCGCGAGGCCCCCGTTCAGCCAGTCCTGGACCACCCCGTGGAAGGGCGCCCCGAACGCACCGCCGTACCCGGCGAGCGTGATCAGCGCGACGACGAGCACGGTCAGCACCAGCCACCGCCGCTCCGGCATGTCCCGTCGCGCGAGACCGGCGAGGCCCAGCCCCGCCGCCAGCGCCGACGACAGGATCACGAGCACGGACGCGGCGACGGACCATCCGGCCGGCAGCCAGGGCTCACCGAAGTTCAGATACGCCACCCAGTTCCCGGCGCCCCGCAGCGCCTCGGTGGCCGACATCGTGGCCGTCGTGGTCTGCGAACTCTCCACGTACGGAAGGAAGTTCTCCCCGTAGAAGCCGAGCAGCAGCAGCGGGACCACCCACCACGCCGTCGCCAGGATCACGCCCGGCACCCACCAGGCGATCAGTCCGCGCTGCCGGGGCCCCGGCGTCCGGGTGAGCAGATACAGCCCGACGGGCAGCAGCGAGGCCAGGGTCGCGGAGGCGTTGACGCCCCCCATGAAGGGGATGACCAGCGCCGACCGCAGAGCCGCCACCCGTGCGCTGTACCGCTCGTTCGTCAGCGGCAACAGCACCCACGGCAGGAAGGCGCCGGGCAGCGCGGCGGCCGAGGTCGACCCGACGACCGTGGTGAACACGGGCCAGAGCGCGTAGGCGCCGGCGGCCAGCAGACGCGACGCGGAACTGCCGACTCCCAGCCGTTCCGCCAGCCGCAGCGCACCCCAGAAGGCCACCGTCACGATCAGCGACAGCCACAGCCGCTCCGCCAGCCACACCGGCAGCGCGACCAGATCGGTCAGCCCGTAGTACGGCAGCATCGGCCACAGGTAACCGACGTACTGGTCCGCGATGCCGCCGAACCCACCCCGGTCGTGCCACAGCTGGCCCAGGTCGGAGACGAACTGCCAGGGATCGGTGGTGACGCCGAGCTTGGTGTCGAAGGTCTGCCGCCCCGGCTGCGCCGCGACCAGCAGCACGAACACCACGGCCCAGAACCCCAGCAGCCAGCGCCGCGACCGAGGGCCCTCGGGGGGTCCCTCGGTCGTGCCCGGCGGCCGTACCGGCGCGGGAGGTGGAGCCTGGACCGTGCTCGTCATGGTGGACACCGCCGGAGGATGAGGAGAAGGTTCCAGGTGGCGAACTCACGCAGGCCCGGCGCCTTCACGACGGTCTCCGCGAGGAACGGCCAGTAGCGGGAGCGCGCCGACACGATTGTCACGTCGTCCCGGTCGCGCACCTGCCGCAGAGTGCGTCCGATGTGCACGGCGAAGAGGTTCTCGCCGAGGGTGTGCTTGGCGTCCTTACCCGTACGGCGCCGATAGCGGGCCCGTGCCCGCTCCGCCCCCAGGTAGTGCCAGGGCGCCCACTCGTGACCGCCCCACGGGGACAGCCAGTTCGTGAACGAGACATAGATCAGCCCGCCGGGCCGGGTGACCCGTACGAGCTCACTGATGAAGGTCGGCGGATCGGCGACGTGCTCCAGCACGTTGGACGTGAAGGTGACGTCCGCGACCCCGTCGGCCAGGGGCAGCAGATACCCGTCGGCGACGACGGCCCCGTCCGGCGGCTTCGTCCCCAGCTCCCGCAGATCCGGCTCGAAGAGATAGGCCTGCGCCCCGCGCCGCCGGAACTCCTCGGTGAAGTAGCCGCTCCCGCCGCCGACATCGACCACGGTCAGCCCGTCGACGGGCCCGCCCCGGTATGCCTCGACCTGGTCGACGGCATCACGGGCGAGCAGGGAGTAGCAGTACTCGGGATCGTCCTGCTCGCGCATGAAAGCGCGGAAAAGGGTGAGGGAGCGTCGAAAAGAGGGGTCCTTGAAACGAGTGTCGACTGCCGCGCCCCGATAGGGGCGCGGGGCTGCGTCATATGCGGCTCCGCCGCGTGGGCGCGACAAGCCACGACGCACCCGCACCCGCCAACGCACCGTCGAGGCACCCCGTTTGGCGCTCAAGGTGCCCAACCCCGCACCGCCTCCGCAGCGACCGCACGGAACTGCCGCACCGTATGCCCCCACCGATAATGCGCGGCGCGCTCCCGCGCCGCCTTCCCCATCAGCACCCGCCGATCGGTCGACAGCGTGAGCGCGCACCAGGCCGCCGCGAACGACGACTCGCCCCGGGCGAGCACACCGGTCTCCCCGTCCACGACGGAGTCCCGCAGGCCGGGCACGTCGAAGGCGACCGAGGGGGTCTCCCGCACGGCGGCCTCCGTGACGACCAGTCCCCATCCCTCCACCGAGGACGGATGCAGCAGCAACCAGGCCGCACAGAGCAGCCGGTGCTTCTCCTCCTCGGAGACATGCCCGGCGAACTCGACACCGGCCCCGGCCATCGCCTCCAGGCGCGCCCGCTCGGGCCCGTCGCCGACGATCACGAGCCGTCCGCCCGTGACCGGCCGTACCCGTTCCCAGAGCCGCAGCAGCAGATCGATCCGCTTGTACTCGACCAGCCTCCCCACCGCCACGAACAGCGGTTCGGGTGACCGATCGGCACGCGGGCCGGGCTCTTCGACGCCGTTGTGCACGACCCGTATCCGCTCCCGCTCCACACCGATCGAGCGGAGCGCGGTAGCCGTGGACGAGGAGACGGCGACCAGCAGGTTCCGGCGTTGCGCCGCCGTCAGCGACCAGTGTTCGAGTCTTCGGCCGAGCCGTGCGACCGGGGCCAGTGGGCCGCCGAACCGCTGCTGCCACAGATCCGTGTGCACATGGTTGACCAGGCACATCGTCGGACCGCGGTGCCAGAGCGGCGCGAGGTAGGGCATGCCGTTGCACACCTCGACGAGGAGGTCGCAGTCGCCGACCTGACGGGCGAAGGTCGACTTGGCGCGCAGATGGTGGCTCAGGTCGCCGCCGGCGGAGACGACCCGGTAGTCGCGGTAGGCCGCGGGGCCACCGCACAACAGGGTGACCTGGTGGCCGAGTCGGGTCAGTCCGTCGGCGAGCCGGTCGACGAGGAGCTCGGAGCCCCCCGCCGCCGGATTACCGAGGTCACGACGGGCGAGAAAGACGATCCGGCGCGGCTGTGGGGGGCCTGCCGAACGGTGCTGGTCCAGGCGCGGAAACACCTCGACCAGCGAGAACGGCACGTGCTGGGGCATGGGTGCTCCAACTCGTCTCGGGGTGCGGAACTCAGCGGGGAGAAGGACGTTCGCTGTGGGGGATGTTCCGGTGGGCGGGGGGTCCGGATGGGTCTGTTGGTTCCTACGGCTTCTGCGGTCTTCTGCGGTCTTCTGCTGGCTTCGGGTGGGTTCTTGTGGGCGAGGTGTGGGTGGGCTGTGCTCGGGTGGGGTGGACAGTTTTCGCCCAGCGGTTCGAAGCTGCTACTCACCGACGTGACAATTTCCGGGGTTTGTTGAACTGACGCCCTGTCACTTCGTGATGACAGCCTGGGACGACTCGGGCGTATCGGGGCGCCGCCTCCCGCGCGTGACCAAAACGGCACCCGTCGCGGCGAGGGCGAAACCGAGCACAGCACTACCGATCGGTACCGTCCGCCCCACCAGTCGCAGCAGCCCGCTGTCCTTCTCCGCCTGGTCCACCGCGAACTTCTGCGTCGCCGCGGTGAACGCGAGCTTCCGGCTGTCGAGCAGCACCGCCGCGTCCTCGTCGCCGCCGGGGGCCCGCAGCGTCCGGCGCGGCCCGGTCTGCGCGTAGAGCACACGTCCCGTGCTCTGGTCGACGACCAGTTCGAGACCGTGGTTGGCGTACCACTCCTCGGCGAGCACCTGCGGCCGGTTCGGCTCGTCGACGAGGGCGCCGGGCACGAGACGCGAGCCGGTCCGGGTGGCCGGAACCTTCGCGGTGAAGCGCAGCCCCTCGTAGCCCCGGATCTTCTTCCGGCCCTCGTAGTGGAGCGTCACCGTCGCGCCGAGCGTGTTGTCCCACCAGCGGTAGGAGCGTTTCTGCACGTCGAAGGGGAACTTCAGGTACGCCTCGCCCTCGATGTACGGCTTCTCCTCGCAGCAGTGCACCGGCCGGTTGGTCTTCCGGTCGCTGACCCAGCGGTGCGGGGTGAAGTCCAGCGCGTCGTGCGGGTCGGCCGCCGGCAGCGACTTGTCGGTGTCGACCGAGGTGATCACGTCCCACACCGCGGCCCCGCTGCGCTCACTTTCGGCCACATCGCCGCGTACCCGCTGGGTCACGGTGATCTTCTGGTCCGGCACGGTCTTCACCTGCTCCACGTCGAAGACGCTGCCGGTGCCGGTGTAGACGGCGGTCGTGTCGATGTCGATCGGATTCACTGCGGCCCGTGGCTGCACGTACCACGCGAGCAGCGGCGCGAGCACCAGCAGGAAGGTGCCCAGGCCCAGCAGGACCAGTGAGAACGGTGAGGCGGTACGGCGCATCCGGGCACTCCAGGGGGCGTTGGGAGGTGCGGCTCGGGTAGATGTGCGGCAAAGACGACGCCAGGGGAAGGTGCGCGTGACGTATGGGCCGGGAACCGTAGGCGGAGTCTTGACGCAGTGTCAATGCATTGCTGACACTGAGTCGGCGGGGTGCCTGGGTGGGGACGACCTGTCGATCGAGAGGCTGACCCTGCGATGTCCAGAATGCTCGCCGCCGTGCTCACCATGGTGGCCGCCGCCGCTCTCGCGCTGGGGGCCGCGCTCGGCATCGTCGCGCTGCTCGACGCGACGCCGGACCAGCCGAACACGCCGCTCATCACGTACGAGAACGCCGGCCGGGAGCGCTGAGGGGTGACCGGTGTCCCGGGAACCGTCACGGTCCGCTCCGCCTGGCACGACGTGCCGCGTCTCCAGGTGCGCGAGTTCGCCGCGATCGCCATGGCCGAGGCCCCCGCCCTCGCGGAGGAGATCCTGGGCGAGATCCGCCGCGAGTACCCGCACCTGCCCGTCGTCCTCGACGACTCCGGCGAACCGATGGCCCTCATCGGGATCCGCCGGGCGATCGAGGTCTTCGTGCAGCACCTGGAGACCGCCGAGGGCCGCCCCCGCGTCCCTCCCGGTGTTTTCCAGGAATTCGGCCGCGGCGAGGGCCTGAACGGCCGCAGCCTCGACTCCCTCCAGGCGATCTACCGCCTCGGCGTACGCCTCGCCTGGCGCCGCTTCGCGGAGATCGGCCAGCGCGTGGAGATCCCGCCGCCCGCGATGTACGAGCTCGTCGACGCCGGATACGAGTACCTGGACGGTCTGGTGGACCAGTCGGTGCGCGGTTACGCGGAGGCGGCGGCCCGGCAGGCGGGCGAGCGTCTGCGACTGCAACGCCGACTGATGGAGCTGCTGCTCGCCGAGCACCACCGGGGTGACCCGGCCGACGCGCTCGCCGAACGCGCGGCCCGGATCGGCTGGACCCTCCCGGAGAAGGTCGCCGTCGGGGTCCTGTTACGCCCGGCCCGTGAGGCCATGGCACCCGCCGTCGGCCAGGGCGTCCTGCTCGACATGGAGTACGAGCAGCCCCGCATGGTCGTCCCCGAACCGGACGCGGCCGGCCGCCACGAACTCCTGCACCGCGCGCTGACCGGCTGGTCCGGCGCGATCGGCCCGCCGGTGCCGCTGGCCGACGCGGCGAAGTCGCTGCACTGGGCGGAGGCGGCGGTGCGGTTGATGGAGCGGCGGCTGCTGCCCGCCGGAGAGGTCCTGCACTGCACCGAGCACACCGAGGCCCTCGTCCTCCTCCAGCCCGAGGAGTTGATCGACGACCTCGCCCTGCGGTGCCTGGCCCCGCTCGCCCACTGCGGCCCCACTCACGGCCGACGCCTCGCCGAGACGCTGCTCGCGTGGCTGGAGACCCGAGGCGGGGCACCCGAGATCGCCACGCGACTGGGTGTGCACCCGCAAACCGTTCGGTATCGTCTCCGGCAGATCCGTGAACTGTGGGGCGACGAGATCGATGATCCCGATCGCCGCTTCGAGCTGGAGCTGGTGCTCCGGGCGCAGCGGTTGCGTGGAGAGCTGGGGGATCCGCGCGGGAGGCGCTGAGTACGCCTGATGCGTCGGCGGATGCGGGCGGCTCGTGGTTGCTCGCGCGGTTCCGCGCGCCCCCGCGTCTCAGGGGCGCGCGGAACCGCGCGAGAAGCCCCGCCTGCCCGCACCCGGCGACGCATCCGACAGCACCCCGCCCCGAGGTCGATCGTCCGCGGTTATTGCCCGGTCAAGGCACTATGACTAGCCTGTGTTCGTCATGCCGATCGACCGTTGAAATTTCGAACACCGCCGCAGACAGACCGACCGACAGAGGAAGGGGGCCGACCGTGGGACGCCTTGTACCTGCCGTGACCCGGGCGCTCGACATATTGGAGCTCTTCCTGGACGGGGACGGCACGCTGTCCGCCCCCGACATCGTGCGCAGACTCCAGCTCCCCCGTACCACCGTGCACGAGCTGGTCACCACGCTCGCCGCCCGGGGGTACATCGTCCAGGTGCAGGGCCAGCCCGGGCGCTACCGCCTCGGGGTCCGCCCCTACCAGCTCGGCAGCCGTTACGCCGAGCAGCTGGACCTCGCCGCCGAGGGCCAGCAGGTGGCCCGGTCCGTCGCCGAGACCTGCGACGAGACGGTGCACGTGGCGATCCTGGAGTACACCGACGTCATCTACATCGCCAAGGTCGACTCCACGCACGCCGTGCGCATGGTCTCCGCCGCGGGCCGCCGCCTCCCGGCGCACTGCACCTCCGTGGGCAAGATGCTCCTCGCCTCCCTTCCCGAGGTCGAGCTGAACGCCCGGATCCCGGACGACGCCGACCTGGTCGCCATGACTCCCAACAGCATCACCGACCCGGCCGCTCTGCGCGAGGCCCTGGCCCAGATCCGTGAGCGGGGTCTCGCGGTGGAGAACCGCGAGTCCAACCCGGACGTCTCCTGCGTCGCCGCGCCGGTCCGCGACCGCACCGGCAGGGTCGTCGCCGCGATCTCCATCTCCGTCCCCATGATCCGCTGGAGCGACGAGCGCCGGATCGAGCTGGAGCAGCTCGCCGCCAAGGGCGCCGCGGAACTGTCCGAGCGCCTCGGCCACCGGAGCGTGGCATGAGCGCGAACACGAGTCACCCGGGGTACGAGGTCGCGGTCCGGGAGTACGCCGCCCTGGGCGAGGGCCCCACCTGGGACGCCGCTGCCCAGCGCCTGATCTGGATCGACATCCTCGGCTCCCGGGTCCACACCTACGACCCGGCCTCCGGCCGCCGCACGGTCCTCGTCACCGAGCAGCACGTCGGCGCGGTCAAGCCCCGCGCCGGCGGCGGCCTCGTCCTGAACCTGCGGGACGGCGTCGGCCTGACCGACCCCGACGGTTCCTTCCGGTGGCTGCACCACGAGCCGGTCCCGGGCCGTCGCGCCAACGACGCCGCCGTCGCCCCCGACGGCTCCCTCTTCGCCGGCACCATGCGCTACGACGAGGCCCCGGGCGGCGGCACCCTGGCCCGCTTCACCGCGGAGGGCCTCGCCACGACCGTCCTCGACGACGTCGCCGTGAGCAACGGGACGGGCTGGAGCCCGGACGGCGGTCTCATGTACTACATCGACTCGCCGACCCGCCGGATCGACGTCTTCGACTACACGGACACCGGCGACGGCGTCCGCCTGCCCGTCGACCGGCGCCCCTTCGTCACCATCGAGGACGGCGCCGGCTTCCCCGACGGACTCACCGTCGACGCCGAGGGCTGTGTCTGGGTCGCCCTGTGGGAAGGGAGCGCGGTCCGCCGCTACACCCCGACCGGCACCCTCGACCGCGTCATCAGCCTCCCCACTCCCCGGCCGACCGCCTGCGCCTTCGCCGGCCCCGACCTCACCGACCTCTACATCACCACGGCCCGCACGGGAACGCAGACCCCGCACCCCCTGTCGGGCTCCCTGCTGGTGGTACCGGGCGCGGGGAAGGGCTTGGCGCAGCCGGCGTTCGCGGGCTGAGCCACGGGGCACCTCCCGGTCCGGGGTTCCGTGGCACCGCCGAACGCGGTGCCACGCGCCGCGCGAGGGCCCGCCGGGGCGGGAGCGGCGCACGCACGCACGCGGCACCAGGTCGACGTGTTCGCCCCGGCCGGGAGAGCCGACCGAGGTTCGCCCGGACCGGGAGAGCCGACCGGCCAGGGCGCTGCCGCGGGCATCCGGCGGGCTGGCCGCCGGGCACGGCGGCCGACCGCGACGCCGCCCCGGCCAACGGACTGGCGGGGAAGGGGTGTTCACTCACGCACGGGTACACCGTTCTCTGCCGGGGAGGACGCGGCGGCGAGCGCTCGTACCGCCTCGATCTCGGCCGGCTCACGCAGCACCAGCGACACGGCCTCGATGTCCTGCAGCAGATCGGTGGGGTCGGAGGAGACCGTGAGCTCGGGGAAGGCCGTACGACCGGACGCCCCCGCCGGATCGCCCGCACCCGTCCCGAGACCCGGGAAGACGAGTGGGCCCGTGACCAGTGTGGCCGTGGCCCCGCTCTCCGGCGACCGCCTCCGCGTCGCCACCGCGTCCTGGATCGCCACGGCGGCGGCGAGGGCCTTCGCCCGGTCGGCCTCGTGTCCGAGGTCCAGCGCGGCGTCGTACGCGCGGCGCCGCAGATCCTCGTCCAGGTGACGGGTCAGCCGGAGCAGGGCGTCCCGGATGAACGTCTCCCGGCGGGTCAGGCGCAGCTCAGGGGTGGCGCGCAGCGTGAAGGGGACGCGGGAGCCGTCGACGGTCCGGGTCAGCAGGTACAGCGGCCGCAGCCGCCGATGGCTCCTGCGCACCCGCCAGCGGTCCTGCAGATACTGACCGCTGTGCGGCAGGATGAAGCCCACCGCGATGCAGATGGCCGCCAGGGCGACGACCGGCGGCGCCACGTCCGTGCTCAGCCAGTCCAGGTCGTGCCCCGTCCACCGGGCGACCACCGCCGTGAGCTTCGCGGCGTCGAACACGAGATTGAGCGCGCAGCCCAGGGCCAACGCCTGCAGGCCGCCGCGCAGCCACACGTCAAGGCTCTCCGCGCGGACCCAGTTCCGGATCAGCCGGTAGGTGATCAGGCAGGCCACCGTGTGCGCGACGAGGTAGAGCAGGATCTCCTCGCGCATGAAGGGCGTCGTGGCGTAGTAGGTGTCCAGGTCGCGCAGCCGCTCGCGGGGGACGTCCGCCAGCGCGAACAGCACCCACAGGACGACGATCACCCCCGAGTACACGGCGACGACCCACCGCATCAGCCGACGGGTCGCCGGCGAGCGGTCGGCGGGGCCGTTGCGCCAGGCGACGAGCAGCAGCAGACAGCACGCGCAGAACGCGGTGATCAGGGAGTACACCCAGGGCGCGGCGACGTTCGGCACGCCCACGACGCGGTTGGTCCACGCGATGACCGAGGGCACCGCGAACACGAACACGCAGCAGGCGAGCAGCAGCAGCCCGCCGACCGCCCGCAGCAGCGAGTCCCGCCACAGCTTCACGATGCTGGGCAGTTTGATCACCAGGGCGGCGGTCAGGACGGCCGTGGGGATCCAGAACGAGATGTACAGCTCACCGAAGAAGTCGGCGGGACCGGTGGCGCCGAGGGGCCCGGTCGTCGTCGCGGGCACGGCCGTCCCCCTCACCTCCTGTGCCGGCGATAGCCCAGGGCCGCCTGGATGGCCTGCCCGACCGGGTCGCCGGCCCCGGCTGTTCCAGCGGCTCCGGCGGCTCCGGCGGACCCGCTCTGCCCGGTGTCCACCCAGGGACGGAAGGCGGTCGCCAGCCGATGCCCGAAGTCCTCGGCCTCCTGCTCGTCCGACTCGTGCGAGCCGTTGCGGGCCGCGATGGGCGTACCGCCCTGCCCGAGGGCGGCCGACAGCTCGGGGGAGAGCGGCGGCACCGCGGACGCGTGCCCGGCCGGCTCGCCCGGCTCGGCCGGGCCGCCCTGGTCCGCGGGCACGAGTGCCGCCGCGTCCGCCCCCGGCAGAGGGTGATGGCAGTGCCCGGCGTGCATGTGCCACAACTCATGCCCCAGGATGACCAGTTGCTGCACGGTCTCGGCCCGCTCCTCGACGATCACCAGATCGAAGTCGGGGAACTCCATCCACAGTCCGGTCACCCCGATCCCGTCCGGGAACCGCTCGAACCGCAGTTTCACCGGCCGCCCGCCCCGCCGCGCGCTCATCTCCGCACACAGCGCCGCGCCCAACTCCCGTACGCCGACGGGCGCGTCGAGCCTGCCCCGCACCGCCTTGCTGAGCCCGGCCGTCAGCTTCCGCATCTCGGCGGCGGACCGCGGCGGCAGCAACGTGCCCCGCACCCTGGCGAGTACTCCGCGCACCCAACGCACTCCGCGTGGCCCGGTGGACTCGCGCGGCCCGGTGGATCCCATGGCCCGCCCGGTCCCGGTGCGCTCGCCGCGGCTCATCACCGGGCCTCCTCGTCGTCGATGCCGAGCAGCCCTTCGAGCATGACAGCGAGTGCCTCCTGCTTGCGAGGGGTGAGCCGTTGCCCGCGCAGCGCGAGCGTGACGACCCCGTGCCGGGTGGCGAACTCGACCAGCGGGCCGTCGTCGTCCGCGCCCCCGTCGAGTCCCGCCAGGACCCGCCCGAGCTCCCGGTGCAGAACGGTCGCGGCCGGGTCGGTGAAGAACCGGACGCCCTCCTCGATCCCGAAGAACTCGGCGAGTTCGGTCAGATCGGGCACGTTGGGCATCTTCCTGCCGAGCAGCAGCTGCCGGGCCCACTCGGGACTGATCGAGAGCCGCTCCGCGACCTCCCTGCCGACCTCCCCGGCCCGCTTCCCGCTCCGGGCGACGTACGCCTCGTGCACCGCCCGCAGCCGCCGGCGCACCCGGTCGTCGACCCGGTCCGGCACCGGCGTGCCCCCGTCGAGCAGGGTCCGCACCTCGTCCTCACCGAGGGCCGTACGTTCCGCCAGGGCCCCCGCGTCGAGAAGTCGGCCCCGGTCGGCACCGGTCTGCGCGATACGGACGTCGAGTCGGGCCAGGGTCTCGGCAAGGGCGTCGGGGAGCGAAGACACCCGCCGACCCTACGTGCCGCCGCCCACCCGGCACCATGAGAATCCAACGATCGTTGAATTTTGACGAACGATGGTTGGGTCGCGCCCCGTCAGGGGCGCGGGGACGGGGCCCCATTGACTCGCTCCGGCTTCGACCCTAACGTCCCGTTCGGCTCAACGAGCGCCGTCCGTAATGCCGAACGGCGAGCACCGAAGACCGAGCACCGAAGACCGAGCAGCGAGCACCGAAGACCGAAGACCGAGCACGGAACATCGAAGACCGAGTACCGAACACCGAGTACCGAACACCGAAGGGCCGCCCCGAGATGACCCGCACCGCCCGCTTCACCCTCGACCCCGCTTTCAAGGTCGGCGAGGTCAACCCCCGACTCTTCGGCTCCTTCGTGGAACACCTCGGCCGCTGCGTCTACACCGGCATCTTCGAACCGGACCACCCCAGTGCCGACGAGGCGGGCCTGCGCACCGACGTACTGGACCTGGTCCGCGAACTGGGCGTCACCACGATCCGCTATCCCGGCGGCAACTTCGTCTCCGGCTACAAGTGGGAGGACTCCGTCGGCCCCGCCGAGGACCGCCCCCGCCGACTCGACCTCGCCTGGCGCTCCACCGAGACCAACCGCTTCGGCCTCTCCGAGTACATCGCCTTCCTGAGGAAGATCGGGCCCAGGGCCGAGCCCATGATGGCCCTCAACCTCGGCACCCGGGGCGTCGCCGAGGCCCTGGAACTCCAGGAGTACGCCAACCACCCCGCCGGCACCGCCCTCTCCGACCTCCGCGCCGCCCACGGCGACAAGGACCCCTTCGGCATCAGACTCTGGTGCCTGGGCAACGAGATGGACGGCCCCTGGCAGACCGGCCACAAGACGGCGACCGAGTACGGCCGCGTCGCCGCCGAGACGGCCCGCGCGATGCGCCAGATCGACCCGAGCGTCGAACTCGTCGCCTGCGGCTCCTCCAGCCAGTCCATGCCGACGTTCGCCGAGTGGGAGGCGACGGTCCTGGCGGAGACGTACGACCTCGTCGACTACATCTCCCTGCACGCCTACTACCAGCCCGAAGACGGCGACATCGACTCCTTCCTCGCCTCCGCCGTCGACATGGAGTCCTTCATCGAGAACGTGGTCGCCACCTGTGACCACATCGGCGCCAGGCTGAAGTCCAAGAAGAAGATCAACCTCTCCTTCGACGAGTGGAACGTCTGGTACATCTCGGAGTGGCACGCGATCGAGAACTCCGGCGTGCGGGACTGGGCGGAGGCGCCCCGTCTGCTGGAGGACAACTACAGCGTCACCGACGCCGTCGTCTTCGGCTCGCTCCTCATCGCCCTCCTCCGGCACGCCGACCGCGTCACCGTCGCCTGCCTCGCCCAACTCGTCAACGTCATCGCCCCGATCATGACCGAGCCGGGCGGCCCCGCCTGGCGGCAGACTACGTTCTTCCCGTTCGCGCAGGCCGCGCGGTACGGGAGGGGCGAGGTGCTCGACGTACGGGTGGACTCGCCGACGTACGAGACGAAGAAGTACGGCGAGGCGGATCTGCTGCACGCGACGGCGGTGCGGGCCGAGGACGGGTCGGTGACCGTGTTCGCGGTCAACCGGGGTCGCACCGAGGCGCTGCCACTGGAAGTCGCCCTGAACGGGCTGGAGGTGACCCGGATCGTCGAGCACAGCGTGCTGGCCGACGCGGACCCGGACGCACGGAACACGCTGACGGAGCCCGAGCGGGTCGCCCCGCACGCGGGTGAGGGGGCGTCACTCCGGGACGGCGTGCTCAGCGCGGTCCTCGAACCGCTGTCGTGGAACGTGATCCGGCTCGGCTGAGAGAACGTACCCGGTCCCGCGCCCTCCGCAGGGCGCGGGACCGGGTGGCACAGCCGTGGCGTCCGCGTGGCCGACAATGTTGGCCATGAGGATCTCGGCACGGGCGGATTACGCCGTACGCGCGGTACTGGAAGTCGCCGTACGGCAGGACAGCGGTCCGGTGAAGGCGGAAGTCATCGCGACCGTGCAGGAGATTCCGCACAAGTTCCTGGAGGGCATCCTCGGGGACCTGAGGCGGGGCGGCGTGGTCACCAGCCGGCGCGGTGGCAGCGGCGGTTACCGGCTCGCCAGGGACGCCGCCTCGATCACCGTCGCCGATGTCATCAGGGCGGTGGACGGCCCCATCGTGTCGGTGCGCGGCGAACGGCCCACCGGCCTGACCTACACGGGCTCCGCCGAGCCGCTGCTGCCGCTGTGGATCGCGCTGCGGGCCAACGTCCGCCGCATCCTGGAGGGCGTCACGGTCGCCGACATCGCGGCGAACGCGCTGCCGGAGCCGGTGAAGGAGCTGGCGGCGGAGCCGGCGGCGTGGGAGAACCCGTAGCGGCGGTCCCCGTCTTCGTCCCGTGCACAGGATCGTCACCTCCTCCTCAGCCTTTCCTCAGCTTGATCTCGTACCGTTGCCGTTCGGCGTATCCCTACTTAACCGGTGGGAAAGCCAGGAAACAGCGGTGGCGGAAGACGGGACGAAGGACGCATGCGGACGCTGGTACTGCTCGCGCTGGCGGGTCTGGGCGCGCAGCTCGTGGACGGCAGCCTGGGCATGGCCTACGGCGTGACCTCGACGACGCTGCTGCTCGCCATGGGCACCAACCCGGCCGCCGCCTCGGCCACGGTGCACCTCGCCGAGATCGGCACGACCCTGATGTCGGGCGCCTCGCACTGGCGGTTCGGGAACGTGGACTGGAAGGTCGTCGCCAGGATCGGCGTACCGGGCGCGGTGGGCGCGTTCCTCGGGGCGACGGTCCTCTCCTCGCTGTCGACCGAGGTCGCCGGCCCCCTGATGTCGCTGATCCTCCTCGGGCTCGGCCTCTACGTCCTGTCCCGCTTCACCCTGCGCGGCCTGCCCGAGGAACGCCTCGGGCAGCCCCTGCGCAAGCGGTTCCTGTCCCCGCTGGGCCTGGTCGCCGGCTTCCTCGACGCGACCGGCGGGGGCGGCTGGGGCCCGGTGGGCACACCGGCGCTGCTGGCCAGCGGCCGTATGGAGCCCCGCAAGGTCATCGGCTCCATCGACACGAGTGAGTTCCTCGTGGCGGTCTCCGCGAGCCTGGGCTTCCTCTTCTCCCTCGGCTCCCAGGGCCTGGACTGGGCCTGGGTCGCCGCCTTCCTCGTCGGCGGCCTGATCGCCGCCCCCATCGCCGCGTGGCTGGTCCGCCTGGTCCCGCCGAGGGTGCTGGGTTCGGCGGTGGGCGGCGTCATCATCGCCACCAATGTCCGCACGCTGCTGAACAGCGACTGGATCGCGGCGCCGGGGGCGGTGAGCGCGGTGGTCTACGTGGCGGTGTACGGCCTGTGGGCGGCGGCTCTGACGTACTCGATCCGGGAGCACCTGAAGGAGAGGGCGACGACCGCCCCCGCGCCCCTCGCGGACACGGGGAACGGCGCGACCGGCCACGAGGAGCCGGTGGCGGCCAGTCGATAACGGCTGACCGGCCCGGACTTGAGCGGCCGATCAGGAGGAACATGGGACATGGAATATGAGCCATGAGCCATCAGCCATGGGGCATGCGCGCCTCTGGTTCCTGTCCCGCGTTCAGCCACGTTCGCAGCGACCGAGTGCGGCACGAAGCCGGCTGAGTCCCTCCTCTCTCCAGTGGCCCCGGTCGGGCATCTGGTCGTCTCGGCGCCATCGCCAGGCCGAGAACATCGCCCAGTTCAGGGCGCGGCACCGATGGATCAGGTCATGATCGGCTTCTGGATAGTGCCGTGCCACGTCCTCGGGCGCGTGGGCGAGGTCGAACTCGACCGGCCCACGGCAACACGTGGCGAGGTCCACGAAAAGCGGGCCTCGCCTCGTGTTGAGGAGGTTGCCCGGATGAGGCTCGCCGTGCAGGAGCTGTTCGCCGGCCTTCTCGATGCTGATCGCGGTGCTCAGCCCACTGAGTGTGTCGCTGAGGAGTTCCCGGCCGGAATCGGGCAGCTCGGGGGAACGCTCCCGGTCGTTCACCTCTCTGAGAGCCGCGGCGACTCGATCAGTGACATGCGGTGCGTCCAGAGCGATCCGGCGCAGGGCGGCATGATGCCGCAGGAACGCGTCCGCGTAGTCGGCAGAAGCGATCTCCGGTCCCATCGGTTCGTAGTAGGTCCAGAGCGAGAGGGCGAAGGCATCCCGCACATGGACCCGTGGTTCGACCCGGGGCTCAAGCTCCGCCACCGGAGCCCCGGCATCGGTGAGACGGCGAGCAACCTCCACTTCGAACGCGGAATCGGCCAGATGCCCCACAGGCGCGATCCGAACCAGCACATCGCAAGGAGTCAGGCGCAGCGCGACGCGGTCCGAGTCGTGGACGACGACCGCCTCGTCGACCTGAAGGCCCAGGCTGGAAACGGTCGCCCGTCCCACCTCGACCGCGCGGCGGAGCTCCGACGGCTCCATACGCCCTCCCTGAATCTCACGTTCGCGGACATGTTCGGGGACGACTCCTGGACAACCGTGACGCCCCCGAAGCCTTCACGAACGCCCCCTCTGCTGGAGGCTGTCCACACCCACGGTGATGGCTCGCTGGACCTCCAGCCAGCCGGCGACTTCGAGCAGCCGCGAGTGCTGCCGGAGCGCGCTCTCCACGCTCTGCAATGGGCCGTCAGGGCATTCAACGGGCTGCTGTCACCCAACCCGTCCATCACAGCCGGCGTTCCTCCATGAGTCGATGGCCGATCTTCGTCAACCGCTCTGCATCTGAGTGACCCACTCGTGATCGAGCATCGCGTGGACGATGGAGTCACGCCACACCCCGCCCTTACGGATGTGCTCACGGATCCGGCCTTCCTCGACCATCCCAGCCCGAGTCATCGTTCTCGCGGAGGCTTCGTTGGCGGGGGACCGCGCGCCCCAGATCCGATGCAGGCCCAGCTCTTCGAATCCGAGGCCGAGCAGCAGCCCTACGGTTTCGACACCGTAGCCGCGCCCCCAGGAAGCCGGGCGCACGGCGAACCCCATGGTCGCTCCGGCGGGTTGGTGCGGGTCCAGGGCCAACCGCCCGAATCCAACCAGTGTTTCCGTCTTCCGCTCGACCACGGCAAGTACGTACTCCGTGCGTTCCACGGCATTCGCCGCCTCGATGGAGCGGCCCACGATCCGGCGTACCTCGTCGCGCGTGCGCGGTTCGAAGGACAGGTGCTCGGTCGCCTGCTGACTGCCGTAGATCGCGAACACGGCGTCCGTGTCGTCGGACCGCAGTTCGCGTACTTCCAGACGCTTGCTCACACGATGGACCGGATGCATGTCCCGGACTCTACTGGGACCGTCAGCGCACCAGGGTCGGCCTGTTCGGCGGGTACAGGGCGATCTCCTCGCGCAGGTCTCGGGCGACGGCGGCGGTGCGGACGGGTTCCCGGCTCAGCAGCGCTTGGACGCGCTGTGCGGAGACGACGATGCCTCTGTTGCGCTGACGGGGAGGCAGGTCGAGCACGGGTCGGATGGCGTCGGCGGCCCCGTCCAGGTTGCCTGCGTGGAGTCGGATCAGGGCGAGATTGCAGTGGGCGCCCGCCTGGTCGCCGAAGGCCCAGTGCGGCGCGTCCGGGTCGCTGAAGATCTCTACGGCCCGCTCCGCCTGGCGCGCGGTACGCGCGTCGCCGTGGCCGAGGAGGACGTGTGATTCCACGGCGTAGTAGAGCTGCTTCTCCGGGCGGAAGCGGAGCAGGCCACCCAGGCTGTCCACGTCGTCCGGCACGGTGCGCTCCCGCAGCCGCTTGGCGCGTTCAATCGTGACGAGCACGGTCTCCGCGTCTCCCAGCAGCGCCGCGGCCCGTGCCTCCAGACTGGCCAGCCACACGCTCGTCGTGCCTCGCAGTTCCGGGTGTTCGGCGGCGCCCTTTCGCGCGTAGTAAAGGGCGTCATCCGCGTTGCCCGACCAATAGGTGATCAGGGACTTCAACCCGTCGGTCAGCGCGATCAGCCCCGGGTGCTCGGCCTGCTGTGCGCATACGCCGGCCGCTCGGGCCTGGGTCATCGCAGTCGCCGGATCCCCCATGTCGTGACTGGCCTTCGCCATGAACCACGACAGCAACGTGGCCATGATGTGCAGCTGCCGCAACTGCGACGGCCGTGACCGCCCACCCTCGATGTGCCGGAACACCTCGTCCTGCGCGGACACCAGGTCGTCGAAAACGTCCGTCAGTGGCACGCGGGGGTAGCGCTCGGCGATGCTGCGCACCTCATCCTGCAAGAACCCGAGGGTCTCCTCGCCCAACTGCCCCCGCTCCGCTCCCATGGCAAAGTCTCGTGCACGGCGTGCTGCCATTTCAGCGCCCTTTCTCATGTCTCGCAGTTCCGCGTCCGACGTGGGGTGCTCTTCCGTACGTGACGTCTGATCGGCAGCTACGGGGAGGGGGGCCTCGCCGGGACTCCAGAGCCGTTCAAAACTGAACTCGAACATAGCCACTAGAACCCGCCTCGCGTCGCGGTTCGGCTTCCGTTGGTTGTAGTACCAGGCCTCGAAAGTGCTGGCCGCCGGAGTACACGTCGCCAGATCCGGATCCTGATCCGTCTCCGACAACCTCTGCGCGGCCTCGCGGAAACGTGGGAGGAACGCCCTGGGGTCCTTCCACTCCCGTTGATCAACCAGATAGCGGAACAACGTGCTCATGACGTCCTCCCTGCACGGCTCCGTGCTGCGTTACTGCCACACGACGGTAGAGCGGTCGTGTTCTCAAACTGCCCTGTGCGGAAGGTGGTTACAGCCGCAGACGGAGTTCCGATGGAAGAGCGATGGAAAGCCGCGCCACCTCGCCTCCAGCCGATGGGATGTCGATGTGGATGCGGGGGTGGAGACGAACGTACCCGGATGACCACACTCGGAGTGCGGCTACAGAGCGCGCCCGTGCGAGCACGCTCAAGTCCTCCGTGAGTAATCCGTATCCGACACACCAGGGACCCCGGCGACCGCTGACACGGCCCCGGGGCATGGCCGATCTGACCAGGAGACCGACAATGCACCTTGTATCACGCGCACTGGCCTGGGTGAGAGGCGTCTTCTTCGGTGCACCCGACTACGCCCGAACCACCCTCCCCGCGGCTCCACAGTCCGTCCCGGACGGCCACGCACACCACCCGTCCCCCGAGATCTGGGCCGCGCTCCTCACAAGCGCCCGCCGCCGCCGAGCCCCACACCTCTGGCCGCCCAGTCCACTGCCCACGATCACCGCCGCCGACATCACCAGCCGCCTCGTCGGTCTCTATCTCCTTCCACCTGAAGTGCACCAACGCGCACGCGCCGCAGCCCGGTTGGCCGAGGAGGCTCGCCCATGACCGACGTACAGAGCCGTCGGCCCGACGTTCCCCGCGTCGAACTCCCCATGCTCCGCGCCTACCGGCTGTGGTTCGAGCACACTCGCACGTGCGGCATCGGCTGCAAGGGCACGCCCAAGGCCCAGGACGGTTGCGAGGACGGACGGCGACTTTGGGGTGCGTACCGCCTCGCGCGCATCGAAAGGCCGACGGCACCATGACCTGGACCATCGAACGCCCACCGGGTCGGCCCGTACGCCGAACCGCTGACAACCGCCTCGCCGTACCCCTACGCCTGTCTCTCACCGACGGTCACACCACGGACACCGAACTGACCCTCACCCTCGCCGAGGCCGAGCACCTGCACGCCGCTCTGTGCCGCGCACTCGACGGTGAACCGACGCCTCCGGCAGCGCCCGACTGCCGCCAGTCGGTCCAGGCCTCGTCCGGAACGGCACACATCATCGGGCGGGCGTAGCGCCTGGCTGCCCGGGCTCGGCCTTCACGTCCTGTCCCGCTTCACCCTGCGCGGCCTGCCCGGGGAACGCCTCGGCCAACCCCTGCGCAAGAGGTGTCCCCTCTGGGCCTGGATCGCCGCCTTCCTCGTCGGCGGCCTGATCGCCGCCCCCATCGCCGCATGGCTGGTCCCGCCGAGGGCGGGCTCTGACGTACTCGATCCGGGAGCACCTGGAGGAGAGGGCGACGACCGCCCCCGCGCCCCTCGCGGACACGGGGAACGGCGCGACCGGCCACGAGGAGCCGGTGGCGGCCGAAGCGGCGGTCGCCCGCAGCGGCTAGGACTTGTCCGTCCGGTCATGTGGCTGCCTGATGGCCGGCTACGCACGCCACCGGCTGTGGTCGGCGGAGAACCGTGGACTCAGCCGAGGTGTCGGGCGAAGAACCTCAGCGTGCTTTCCAGCTCGAACGCCGGGAGTTCCCCGTGCTTGCCCGGGTTGGCGTGCAACGTCTTCTCGGCCGATGCCAAGGCGTCGAACAGCGCCAAGCTCTGAGCTCGCGGTACCCGCTCATCGTCCCACTGCACCAAGAACTCCACCGGAACGGTGATCCGCGCGGCGGCCTCGGCCGACGCCAGCACCCCGCCCAGGCCCAGTACCGCCGCGCGGACCCGTGTTTCGGCAGCGACGAACGGCACACCGAGTCCGCATCCCAGCGAGACACCCCAGTAGCCCACCGGGCCGGCGCCTACGTGCCCCAGTTGCTGAACCGCGTCCAGGACCGCCCGCCATTCCGGCACGGTCTGGCGGGCCACGAGCGCCTGGAAGCCGGCGATCAGCGGGGCCAATTCTTCACCGGCCGCCACGCGAGCCTGGTACTCAGCCACGATCCGGTCGTACTCCTCGACCTTCGGCCGGTCGCCGTGGGCGGGAATGTCGACCGCCACGACCGCGAAGCCGCCGTCGGTCACGAAGCGGTGTGCACGAGCCAGGATGTCCGGGGCCTTCTTGTGCTGACCGCCACCGTGTCCCATCAGGACGAGCGGACGAGTGGCGACGGCATCTTCCGGCGTCCACAACACGCCAGGAATGTCGCCGAGGGTGAAGAGCTGTTCGCGGACGCCGTCGGACGACGTCTCAGAGATGAAGTGCATAGCGATTCATGCCTTTCGGGATGCCTCTGCGGGCAACTCCCTAGGCCATGCGAGGGAGGGAGGCCCGACCTGTCAAAGCGTTGATCGGTCTCACCTCCTCAGTTCGCGGCAATGCACGGCGGCAGGAACCTATCACGAGGCACTCCACCCGGGCGTGGACGGGGACATCGACCGTGATCGTGGCCCTACCCCAACCGCATCGCCAGCGTCACTTCCGTCCCCGTCCCCGTCCCCGTGCCAGCCCCCGCCCCCGCCCCCACCGTGTCCGTCGTCACCGTCAGGCGGTCGGTGACCAGGTGGGCGAGCCAGAGGCCGCGGCCGGGGCAGGTGCCGGTGAGGCCGGGGAGGAGTTCCGGGATGGCGGGGGTGAAGCCGGGGCCGTCGTCGGTGATGCGGCACTCCAACTCGTGGGGGAGGAGGCGCAGTTCGAGGCGGCCCTGACCGCCGGCGTGCTCGACCGCGTTGGCCGCGATCTCGCTGACCGCGAGGGTGAACTCGCCGAGCCGTACGCCGCCCAGGCCCGCCGCCGCGGCCGTGTCCTCGACCTGGGCACGCACCAGGGGGAGGTTCTCGGCAGTGAAGTGGCGTTTCAGCAGAAGCGTTTCGGGAGGGAGGGCCGGGGCGTCGCCGCCCGCTCCGCCCGTCGCACGGACTCCGCCGTTCCTCTCCCCGCCCGGCATCACGGCCGCCTCCTCTCGATGGGTGTCGATGGGTACGAACACGGGGCGCTGGGCGTCAAAGGTGAACTGCCGCACACCGCCCACGCTAGCCGTGCTCGCCCGATGAGTACCCAGTGGATCGAGAGGACATCGCACCTGGTCGTAACCGTATGAATTCGATCGAATGGTGATCGAATTCGCCCGCCCTCGGTTGATCGGTTTCCGTCCATCGATCAGTCGAGGGGGCCTGCGACGCGGCGTCGGCCCCCTCCCGCACGGTCTGGGAGGGGGCCGACGAGCCGACGAGACGACGAGGAGTGCGGGGACCACGACGACTACGAGGACGGCACAGCCGATGTGGCCGACGCGGGCCCGCCAGGTCAGCCGGACTCCACCCCCACCGTCAGCGCCCCCGCGTACCCGGCGTCGGCGAGCTGCCCAGGGCCGTCAGGGTGAGGAGCCCGGAAGCGGCGCCCCCGTCGTCGTAGCTGGAGTCCTGGGCGAGCGTGGTGCGGGGGACCGTGTTCGCCTTGTAGGGGGAGAGCGCGGCGATCAGCTGGTCGACGCCTCAGGTCGCGACGTAGCCGCCGTCGGCGAGGAGCACCGCACCGGTGATGTAGCCGGCCCTGTCGGAGGCCAGGAACGCCACGGCCTCGGCGATCTCCTCGGGCTCGCCGGCCCGGGCGAGCGGCGTGCTCCGGCTGAACGCCTCGAAGCTCTCGCCCACCATGTGGACGGCCATGTCGGTACGGATCAGACCGGGTGCCACGGAGTTGACGCGCACGCCCGCCGCGCCGAACTCGACGGCCCACGACCGGGTCAGCGAGTCCAGCGCGGCCTTGGAGGCGTTGTACACGGAGCTTTCCGGGGTGCCGATCTGCCCGGCCATCGACGACACGTTGACGATCGCACCCTTCTTCCTGGCCACCATGGCCGGCACGAGCGCGGCCGTCAGGAAGTAGGTCGCGCGGACGTTGACGTCGAATATCTGCTCGTAGGCGTGGCGCGACTGCTCGGGGGTCGGCGAGGACGGAAAGACGCCCGCGTTGTTCACGAGCACGTCCACTTCACCGACCTCCGCGGCGAGCCTGCGGACCTCGTCGAGGTTCGCGACGTCCGCGACGACGAAGTGGCCCGTGCCGCCCGCCCGCTCGATCAGCTCGACGGTCTCCTTGCCGAGTTCGGCCCTGCGCCCTGTCGCATAGACGGTGGCACCCGCCTCCGCGAGCTTGACCGCGATCGCGCGGCCGATGCCCGAGGTGGCCCCGGTGACGAGTGCCTTCTTGCCCTGAAATTCCTTGGTCGACATGGGTGCAAACGTGGCCCCGCTGGATCTTCAGCGCATAAATTCCGTATATATCGCCTGGTCAGGGAGGTAGGGAGGGAACGGCCCGGTCTCGACGCACTGCGCCTCGGCTCGCCCCTCAGCTGACCGGCGCCGGCGTGCGCAGTGCGAAGTAGACGCGCACGAACGGCGGCAACCGGTAGTGGCCGACCACGAGCGGCTCGATGAGGTGGGCCCCGGCGAGCGACTCCAGCACCCGCTCGATCTCACCGGGGCCGGCCCCGGACATCCGCGCCGCCTCGTGGTAGTCGATCACCTCGGTGTCCTGGCGCGCGAAACACCTGAGCAGGTGGCGTTCGGGATCGGCGAGATCCTGATCGGCCGCGATCATCGGGGCCAGC
This sequence comes from Streptomyces gottesmaniae, assembly GCF_031845845.1. NCBI lineage: Bacteria > Bacillati > Actinomycetota > Actinomycetes > Kitasatosporales > Streptomycetaceae > Streptomyces > Streptomyces gottesmaniae. The sequence continues at coordinate 67,985 of NZ_JAVRFJ010000039.1, read as the reverse complement.
ATCGCGGCGCAGTCGGACGGGAGCGCCTCGGCGGACCTGCCCTCCCGCCGCATCTTCAGCAGAAACAACTCGATCGTCCAGTCGGGGCGGGAGCAGAGCTTGCCACCGGCCACCCTGATCGGGGTCGGCAGTCGCGAGAGGTGTTCCAGCAGTTCCTCGACCTGCTCGGGTTCCGCGTCCGCGCGCACCGGTCCGATGGTCCTGCGGAAGAACTCCCGCGCCTCCGGCCCGGTCAGCCCGGCGATCCGCACCCAGCTCACGCCGGGCAGCTCGTGCAACCGGCGGACGCTCGTGAGGATCATCGCCGATCCGGGCGTGGCCAGATCGCGCACGGAAGCCGCGTCCCGCACGTCGTCGACCACGACGAGGAACCGCTTGCCGCGCGCCTTCTCCCGCCACAGCGTGGCCTTGTCGCCGACGGAGTTCTCCACACCGACCGCCCGCAACAGCTCCCCGGCGACGTCCCTGCCCCTGACGAAGATCTGCCCGTCCGGGAAGCGGCCCTTCACGAGATGGCCGATCCGGGTGGCCAGCACGGTCTTGCCGCTGCCCCGCATACCGGTGATGCCCACGGTGCCCGGCAGCGTCCGCAGAGCCCGCGCGATCTCCTCCGTACGGCCGGTGAAGTCGACCAGGTCCGGCGGCAGTTGCTCAGGCCTGCGCGGCACGGTGAGATCGCCGCTGAGGATCTGCGCATGGACCCTGCGCAGCTCCGGCCCCGGTTCGAGACCGAGCTCCTCGCGGAGGAGGGCGCGTGCCCGGTGGAAGTGGTCGAGTGCCTCGCCCTGCCTGCCCTCCAGGTAGAGCGCCCGCATCAGGAGGGCGCGGGGACGCTCCCTGAGGGGGAAGGCGGCGACATGGGTCTGTAGCTGAAGTACGTCGAACTCGCGTTCCAGGCAGTCCTCGCGTGCCTTGAGCCGTTGGTCGCCGAGCCGCACCCGCTGCGCGTCGAAGTAGGCACTGTGCAGGCCCTCCAAGGGTTCGCCGTCGTAGCCGTCGACGATCTCCGCGCGGACCGTGTACCCGCCGTCCCTGGACTTCAGGTCCAACTCCGGAAGCGCCTTGCGGATCTTGTACACGTACGTCCGCAACGCCATCACCGCGCTCGGCGTCGGGTCGTCCCAGACCATGCCGATCAGCTGGTCGTTGCTCAGCCTGACGCCGTTGTTCAGGAGCAACGCCGCCAGCACCGAACGCTGTTGGCGCGGCCCCAGCTCGATCTCCTCCTCGCCGCGCCAGGCTCGTACGGGACCCATCAGCGAAAATCGCAGGCTCATGCGTCAGCACAACGCGCACGCGGATCGCCTGCTTCCCGGCCTTCTCCGCGTGGGGCCACGTTCCGAACCGCCTCTCCGCGCCAGGACAACCCGCCCCTGCCGTACCGGTCCTCCTACCGCGCCACCTTCGCGATCGACTCCAGCACCTCTTCGGGGTCTCCGCCCGGGGTCACCGCCTTGCCGATCCGGCGGCGGATCTCGGTGGCCACCTCGGACCAGTTGGTCTCGGCGACAGGGTAGAGGCGGAGGTTCTGGAGGGTGTCGAGGCCGTTCCAGAGGGGCTTGTGGGCCTTGTCGGCGCGCATGGTGTCGGCGGCGGACGTGGTGACGGGGAGCAGTTCGTACTGGGCGGCCTGCTCGGTCACGTACTTGTCGGTGTAGAGGAAGTCGAGGAACTGGCCGATGGCGGTGCGGTGGTCGTCGTTGCGGAAGGCGACGACCCAGTCGGCGGTGCCCATGGTGGGCGTCTCCTTGCCGTCGCGGCTCGGCAGCGGTACGGCACCGTAGGGCACGGAGTCGGAGGAGTCCTTGATCTGGCGGATCAACGACAGGGGCGCGTTGACCATGGCCGCCTCACCGGTGAGGAAGGCCTCGACCGCCTCACCCCGGTTCAGGTCGCCGGGCGGTACCGGGCCGGTGAGCCCCTCGCCGATCAGGTCCTCCTTCAGCCAGGTCAGCGTCGCCACGTTGGCGGCGGACGCGATGTCGTAGCGGTTGGTGGAGTCGGTGTAGCCCCCGTCGCCGGCCAACAGCCACGTCAGCGTCTCGGCCTCCGCCTCCTCCGGGCCGAGCGGCACGGCGATCGGGTACGTCACCCCACTCGCCTTCAACACCCGGGCGGCGGCGACCAGTTCGTCCCAGGTCTTCGGGGGCTCCAGGCCCGCCTGGGCGAACAGGTCCTTGTTGTAGTAGAGCAGCCGGGTGCTCGCGGTGAAGGGCATGCCGTACTGCGCGCGGTCCATCTCTCCGGCGTTCGCGAGGCTCCGGACGAAGGAGGCCTGGACCGGGACCGACAGCACCTCGTCGGCGCTGTAGAGGAGGTCGCGCGCGGCGTACTCGGAGTAGCTGTCCGTCTGCACGATGTCCGGTGCCTCGCCCCGCTCGACGAGCTCCGCCACCTTCTCGTCGACCTGGTCCGGGTCGTGGACCTGGACGTCCACGTCGATCCCCGGGTGCTCGGCGCCGAACGCGAGGGCCACGCGGTCCCAGTAGCCCTCGGAGTTCTTGCGGACGCTGTCGCCGTAGTTGGTCGCGACGACCGTCAGGGACACCGTCCCCGACTCCGCGTCCGCCGCGCCGCCACAGCCGGACAGCCCGGCCGCGAGTCCCAGCGCGGCCGTGACCGCCACGATCGTCCGGGCGTTGTGGCGCACGGTCCACCCACTTCCAGCTTCCAGTCCGGCTTCCGGCCGGTTCGAGACGCGCGACTGACGGGACGCGACTGCGGGAGTCGTGATCGGGCTTGATCGTATGGTGCGTGCCGGTGCGTTCGGGGCCGTGGGCGTTGCATTTTGATTCCGACGGCGTGACGGGGTGACCGGGCGTCGAAGTGACCGAGATGTCCCACCGGCCACAGGAAGTACGGATTCGGGCTCACCGTCGTTCACTTCGCCGGAGACCGCCTTGTCCGTGCGGGGTGGGGCGGGCTGCGGTGCGAAACGCCGACGCCCCCGACAGCGGCCCGTCGAGGGCCCGTTGGGGGCGTCGGTGCCGAGGGCGAGCCCTCAGCCCACCTGGTTGTACACCGCTCCCGCCGCAGGCCACCCCTGCGGCTCCTCCAGGGGCTCCGGCTGGGTGCGGCCGCGTACCTGGGCGGCGGTGAGGCCCTGGGCCGCGCCCATGGTGCGGCGGCCCTGGGCGGCTGCCGCGAGGCCGGGCATGCCGGTCTGGGCGACGGGCTGGAGGCCGGGGGCCGGCATGGCGGCGGCCGGTGCGGCGGGCATCGGGGCCGGCGCGGGCACCTGCACCGGCACCGGCATGGGCATCGGGGCCGGAGCGGGTGCCGGGGACGGGAACTGCATGGAGGCGGCGGCGGGCGCGGGGGCCGGAGCGGGCGTGGGTGCGGGGGACGCGAACTGCATGGAGGACGCGGGCGCCGGGGCCGGCATGCTCATGGCCTGCGCGGAGAGGTTGTGCATACCGGTGCCGTTGGTCTCGCCCATCAGGCGGTCCACGGCCGCCGTACCCGAGCTGTAGCTGGTCCCGGTGCTCAGCTCGGGTACGGCGGCTCCCCTCCTGGACCCGTAGAGAACCGACTCCAGGCCTGACACCAGGCGACGCACGTCCACCTGGGGCCGGACCACGAGTCGCAGGAAGCGACTGGACGAGCCGACCTTGTTGCCGCACTCGCGGACCAGGATCCGGTGCTCGGTGAGCAGCCGGTCGCGGACCACGGTGCCCTCGGCGCCCACGGGCAGGCGCACGAAGAGGAAGTTCCCCTGCGACGGGTACACCGTCAGCCCGGGGAGGGCGGAGAGCTGGCGGGCCATGTCCAGCCGGTCACGCCGGACCTGGTGCAGGCTCTCCATGTACTCGGCGCCGTGGTTCTTCAGCATGAACACCACGTGCTCGGCGAAGGAGTTGAGGTTCCACTTCGGCAGCATCGAACGGACCTTGCCGGCGAGCGCCGGGTTGGCGACCAGATAGCCGAAGCGGATGCCGTGCAGACCGAAGTTCTTGCCGAGGCTGCGCAGCACGACCACGTTGGGCCGCATGACCGCGTCCTGGACCGTGGACGGCTCGGACTCGGCGTCGGCGAACTCCAGGAACGACTCGTCGATGACGATCAGGTCCAGGTCGGCCATCGCGTCCATGAACTGCACCAGCGCGTGCCGGTGGAGGAAGCCGCCGTCGGGGTTGTTGGGGTTGCAGATGACGGCGACCCTGGTGCCGCGGGCCCGGATGAACTCGGCGTACTGCGCGAGGTCGAGGGCGAAGCCGCTGGACTCCTGGAGCGGGAACATGTCGACCCGCTTGCCGGTCTCCATGGGCTGGTCGGTCCAGCGGCCGAAGGTGGGGACGGGGACGGCGAGGGACTCCCGGACGAGCAAGTGGTCGATCCAGGTGATGAGTTCGGTGGAACCGTTGCCCATCGCCACGCACTGCGGCGGCAGTTGGAGCAGGTTGCACAGCTCGGCCGTGATCGTGTCGGCGCTGCTCGGGTAGTACGTGATGATGTCGCGCAGCTTGCTCGCCATGTCGTCGAACATGGCGGGGGTGGGGAAGTAGGGGTTGCAGGGGATACAGAAGTCCACCGGACCCGCACCGTCGCCGCCCTCACGTGTCAGCGCAGCCATCGAGGGGCTGTGCGCCGCAGTGCTGCGGAACAACGAGGTGACGTTGTCGGCCATGGAACCTCCGTAGGGGGCGGACCCGTTGGGGACGACCGGGTCCGACGACTAAGGGCGGCCCGGGCGGGGGCGCACGGGCCGCCCCTACATACGGAGGCTTGGGGGGCGCTGTTCAACCACTGAGGATTCGGTGGGAAATTGTGAGTGAGCTGTGAAGGCGGTCGCCGACCGGCCGGGAACGGGGCGCCCGACCGGGCCGTCGACCGACCTCAGCCGAACGTGTGGACCGTCGTCGAGCGGTATGTCTCCCCAGGTCGCAGCACCGTCGACGGGTAGGACGGCTTGTTGGGCGAGTCCGGGAAGTGCTGCGTCTCCAGACAGAGCGCGTCCCCCTGCCGGTAGATCGTCCCGGAGGGTCCTACGAGGGTGCCGTCCAGGAAGTTCCCGGAGTAGAACTGCAGGCCCGGTTCGGTCGTCGCGATCCGCAGCGTACGGCCCGACGCCGGGTCGGTCAGGGTGGCGGCCCACTCCGGCTCCGCCGTGACGCCCTTGTCGAGCACCCAGTTGTGGTCGAAGCCCTTGGCGTACAGCAGTTGCGGGTCGGCCGTGCGGAGGTCCTCGGCGATGGTCTTGCCCGTGCGGAAGTCGAAAGGGGTGCCCTCGACCCCGGCCGGCTCACCGGTGGGGATCAGGCCGGCGTCGACGGGGGTGTAGCGGCCGGCGGCGATCGTCAGGCGGTGGTCGCCGACCGAGCCGCTGCCCTCGCCCGCGAGGTTCCAGTACACATGGCTGGTGAGGTTGACGACGGTGGCCCGGTCGGTGGTGGCCTCGTAGTCGATCCGCCACTCGCCCCGCGAGGTGAGCGTGTACGTCACCTTCACGTCGAGCGTGCCCGGGTAGCCCATGTCGCCGTCGGCGCTCGTGTGGGTCAGATACAGCCCGACCTCGGAGTCCCGCGTGAACGGCTCGACCTCCCACACCACCTTGTCGAAGCCGCCGGAGCCGCCGTGCAGGCTGTTGGCGCCGTCGTTGACGGACAGCTCGTAGGGCACGCCGTCCAGCGTGAAGCGGCCCTCGGCGAGGCGGTTGCCGTATCGGCCGATCAGCGCGCCGAAGTACGGGGAGCCGGCGACGTACTCCTCGATGGTGTCGAAGCCGAGGGAGACGCTTGCGTACCGGCCCTCGCTGTCCGGGACCTCCAGTGACTGCACGATGCCGCCGTACGACAGGACCTTCAGCCGTGTGCCGCCGTTCTCCAGCGACCAACGGTGGATCTCGGTCCCGTCGGCGAGCTTGCCGAAGAGTTCCTTCACGGGTGACGCCCCACTTTCATGAAAAAAAGGGGGCCCCGCCTGTCGGCGAGGCCCCCTTCCGGTGTGTCAGGAACCGCTCTTGCGCTTGTTCCACACATCGAAGCCGACGGCCGCCAGCAGGGCCAGGCCCTTGATGACCTGCTGCCAGTCGGTGCCGATGCTGAGGAGGTTCATGCCGTTGTTGAGCACGCCCAGGACGAGGCCACCGATGATCGCGCCGAGGACGGTGCCGACACCGCCGCTCATGGACGCGCCGCCGATGAACGCCGAGGCGATGGCCTCCAGTTCGTAGCTCAGACCCGCCTTCGGCGAGGCCGCGTTGAGACGGGCGGCGATCGCCAGACCCGCCAGCGCCGCGAGCACGCCCATGTTGACGAAGACCAGGAAGGTGACCTTCTTGTCCTTCACGCCGGAGAGCTTCGCGGCCGGCAGGTTGCCGCCGATCGCGTAGATGTGCCGGCCGAAGACGGAGTTGCGCATCACATAGCCGTAGCCGACCACCAGCGCACCCAGGACCAGGAGGATGATCGGCGCGCCCCGGAAGCTGGCGAGCAGCATCGTGACCGTGAGGAGCGCGGCCGAGATCGCGACCAGCTTGAGCAGGAAGATGTTGCGCGGCGCCACCTCGAGGGCGAACTCCTGCTGGCGCTTGCGGTCGCGCATCTCCTGGAGGACCACGAAGGCGATCAGCGTGAAGCCCAGCAGCAGCGTGATGTTGTGGTAGTTCGTGGTGGGGCCGACCTCGGGAAGGAAGCCGTTGCCCATCTTCTCCAGACCCTTGGGGAAGGGGCCGAGGGTCTGACCCTCCAGGAGGATCTCGGTCACACCGCGGAAGACCAGCATGCCGGCGAGGGTGACGATGAACGACGGTATCCCGAGATACGCGATGAAGAACCCTTGTGCCGCGCCCGCGGCCGCGCCCGCCATCAGGCAGAGGACCACGGCGAGCGGCCAGGGCACGTCGTGCTGCACCGTCAGCACGGCCGCGAACGCGCCCACGAAGGCCGTGAGCGAACCGACCGACAGGTCGATGTGGCCCGCGACGATCACCAGCATCATGCCGATCGCGAGGATCAGGATGTAGCTGTTCTGCAGGACCAGGTTGGAGACGTTGCGCGGCAGCAGCAGGTCGCCGCCGGTCAGGATCGCGAAGAAGCCGACGATCAGACCGAGGGCGATCAACATGCCGTACTGCCGCATGTTGCGGCGCATGCCGTCCAGCACCAACTGCAACAGGCCGCCGCCCGTGGCCGATCCGGTGCCGCCCGGCGGCGCCGGGGCCGGGCTCTTGGCGGTCACATCCGTGCTCATCGGGTTACCTCTTTGTCCTTCGTCATCTGGCGCATCAGCGATTCCTGCGTGGCCTCTGCACGCGAGAACTCGCCTGTCAGCCGTCCCGCCGCCATGGTGTAGACGCGGTCGCACATCCCGAGGAGCTCCGGCAGCTCCGAGGAGATGAAGACGACCGCCTTGCCCTCGGCGGCCAGCTTGTCGATCACCGTGTAGATCTCGTACTTGGCACCGACGTCGATACCGCGCGTCGGCTCGTCCAGGATCAGCACGTCCGGACCTGCGAAGATCCACTTGCTGAGGACGACCTTCTGCTGGTTGCCGCCGGACAGCTTGCCCACCGGCTCGAACACCGTCGGTGCCTTGATGTTCATGGTCTTGCGGTAGCGCTCGGCGACCTGGCGTTCCTCGTGCTCGTCGACGACGCCCCGCTTGGCGACCTTGTTCAGGGCGGTCAGCGAGATGTTCCGGTTGATCGTGTCGATCAGGTTCAGGCCGTAGTGCTTACGGTCCTCGGTGACGTACGCGATGCCGTGCTTGACGGCCTCGGCGACCGACTTCGTACGGATCTCGGTGCCGTCCTTGAGGACCGTGCCGCCCACGTAGCGGCCGTAGGTCCGGCCGAAGACGCTCATCGCGAGCTCCGTGCGGCCGGCGCCCATGAGGCCCGCGATCCCGACGATCTCCCCGCGCCGCACGTTGATCGACACGTCGTCGACCACCTTGCGCTGCTGGTCGATGGGGTGGAGCACGGTCCAGCCGCGGATCTCCAGGGCCGGCGCCGCGCCCACCTCCGTCTTGTGCGGGGTGCGCTCGGGGAAGCGGTTGTCGAGGTCCCGGCCCACCATGCCGCTGATGATCCGGTCCTCGGTGGTCTCCGCGGCCTTCACATCGAGGGTCTCGATCGACTTCCCGTCGCGGATGATCGTCACCGAGTCGGCGACCTTGCGGATCTCGTTGAGCTTGTGGGAGATGATGATCGAGGTGATGCCCTGCTTCTTCAACTCCAGGATGAGATCGAGCAGTTTGCCGCTGTCCTCGTCGTTCAGGGCGGCGGTCGGCTCGTCCAGGATGAGCAGCTTCACCTTCTTGGACAGGGCCTTGGCGATCTCCACCAGCTGCTGCTTGCCCACACCGATGTCGGTGACCCGGGTCTCCGGGTGGTCGTCGAGGCCGACCCTGCGCAGCAGCTGGGTCGCGTGCCGCAGGGTCTCCCGCCAGTTGATGAACCCGCCCTTGGCGTGCTCGTTGCCGAGGAAGATGTTCTCCGCCAGGGAGAGGTACGGCGACAGCGCCAGCTCCTGGTGGATGATGACGATGCCGCGCTGCTCGCTCGCGCGGATGTCCTTGAACTCGCAGACCTCTCCCTCGAAGAGGATCTCGCCCTCGTAGCTGCCGTGCGGATGGACGCCGGAGAGCACCTTCATCAAGGTGGACTTCCCGGCGCCGTTCTCACCGCAGATGGCGTGGACCTCGCCCTGGCGGACGGTCAGTGTGACGTCCGACAGCGCCTTGACGCCGGGAAAGGTCTTGACGATCGAGCGCATTTCCAGGACGGGTCCCGCCATGGTCGTGCCTTCCAATCAGTTGGTACCGGCGGTTACTTGAGGTCGCTTTCCTTGATGTAGCCGGAGTCGACGACGACCTCCTGGTAGTTGGTCTTGTCGACGGCGACCGGCTTGAGGAGGTACGCCGGGACGACCTTGGAACCGTTGTCGTAGGTCTCGGTGTCGTTGGTCTCGGGCTTCTTGTCGTTCAGCAGCGCGTCGACCATGTTCGAGGCCACCTTGGCGAGTTCGCGGGTGTCCTTGTAGACGGTCATCGACTGCTCGTCCGCGATGATCGACTTCACCGAGCCGACCTCGGCGTCCTGGCCGGTGACGATCGGCAGCGGCTTGCTCTTGGAGCCGTAGCCGTCGGACTTCAGCGCGGAGAGGATGCCGATGGAGATGCCGTCGTACGGCGAGAGGACGGCGTCGACCTTGCCGCTCTTGTAGTCCTTGGTCAGGATGTCGTCCATGCGGCGCTGGGCGGTGGCGCCGTCCCAGCGCAGCGTGGTGACCTTGGTGATGTCGGTCTCGCCGGACTTCACGACCAGCTGCTTCTTGTCGATGTACGGCTTGAGGACGTTCATCGCGCCGTTGAAGAAGTAGCGGGTGTTGTTGTCGTCGTTGGAGCCGGCGAACAGCTCGATGTTGAACGGGCCCTTCTTGGAGCCGTCCTTGAGGCCGAGCTTCTCGACGATGTAGTTGCCCTGGAGCTCGCCGACCTTCTCGTTGTCGAAGGAGGCGTAGTAGTCGACGTTCTCGGTGCCGAGGATCAGGCGGTCGTAGGAGATGACCGGGATGTTCGCGTCCTTGGCCTGCTGGAGCACGTTGTTCATCGACTTGTTGTCGATCGCCGCGACGATCAGGGCCTTCACGCCCTGCGTGATCATGTTCTCGATCTGCGAGACCTGCTTGGCGGGGTCGTCCTCGCCGAAGACCAGCTGGGTCTTGTAGCCCTTGGACTTCAGGTCCGCGACCACGTTGTCGCCGTCGGCGATCCAGCGCTCGGAGGACTTGGTCGGCATCGAGATGCCGATGGTCGCGTCCCCGGTGCTGCCGCTCTCCTCCTTGCTGCCACCCTCACCGCTCTGGCCGCAGGCGGACAGAGTGAGGGCGAGAGAGGCGGCGGAGGCTATGGCGGCGAGTGCGGCTCGGCGAGTGCGCATGATCATCATCCTTGATGTCTTGAAGGCCTGGAACGTTCTGGCGAGGACGGCGCTTCATGAGCCGAAAGATGCCAGAGGAGATGTGGGGGATTCTGTGTGACTGCGTCTTCTTCTGTGAAGACAGTTGTCCGGTTCGTTATGAGGGATTTCCGAATCGCTTCAGATCGCCGGGCAGCCGGGAGCCCAGCGGAGCCATCTCCCCGTCCGCTCCGTGCCGCGCGAGCAGGTCCAGGGCCAGCCGGCCGCGCCGCACCCGCTCCTTGGCCGTGGCCAGCGTCAGGTCGCGCATGTGGTTGCCGTAGGGGTAGATCCCGGGGGCCTTGGACAGGCCGAACTTCAGATAGATCGGCGCGCCGCGCCGGATCAGCTCGGCGACCTCGTACATGCGGACGTAACCGCCGAGGTCGTCGGGGGCCTCGATGTACATGTCCATCGGGGCGCCGGACACCCGCCGGATCTCCGTGAGGTGGTCGAGCGTGAGGTCGCTCGGCACATTGATCGAGTCGCCGCCGAGGTTCTCGTACACGGCGTACGCGGTGGGGTTCACCGGTCCGATCAGCGCCGACACCTTGAAGGTCGTGTCCGCCGGCAGGATCCCCTCCACGCGGGCCCTGTGCAGCGTCCACAGCACGCCCTCGTCCGCGATGAGCAGGCACTTCACGCCCAGTTCGGTCGCGCGTACGGCGTCCTCGACACAGCCGGCCACCGCGTCGTGGCCCCGGGCGCGCAGGCCGGCGCCCTTGGAGTCGGTCCGGGTGGAGGCGCCGATGTCCCAGGTGCCGCGCGGGCCGGTGAACAGGCAGAGCTCGATGTCACGCTCGGCCGTCGCCTCCACCATCTCGGTGATCTCGGCGTCGGTGAGCATCCACACGCCGCTGCCCTGGCTGATCCGGTGGATCGGGACGTCGAGCCGCGAGGCCTCCTTGAGGACCACGGCGAGCGCCTCGGGACCCTCCACGGAGGGCACCTCGGTGCGCCAGCGGCCGCCACCGGGGAAGGTGTGCGGTGAGGCGTCGGAAGGGTCGAGGGCGGGTGCGTTCAGCCCGAGTGCGGCGAGGGCCTGCTCGCCGGGTCGGCGCGGCGCCGGAGCGGTGGTGTCGGTCACAAGCTGTCCTTCATGTTCGATATTTCGGACGAGGTTCGCGGCTCTTGGTGCACAAAGCTCTTGGGTGTACGCCGGTACGAAGTCGTCAGGTACCCCGTACCGGCGTACGGCTCAGGGGTGTGTCATGGCCGCAGCAGGACCTTTCCGACCGTCGGGTCGCCGGACCCCACCAGCTCGATGGCCTGCGGGAACTCCGCCAGCGGCAGCTCGTGCGTGACGAGCGGCAGCGGGTCCAGCAGTCCGGCTCCGAAGACCCGCACCGTGTGCGCCCACGCGTCCGGCGCCGCGCCGAACACCGTGTGCACCTCCAGCTGCCGGACGACGAGATCCGTCGGGTCCAGCCCGTCCGCGCCCGGCGCCGGGATGCCCGTCAGGACCAGCCGGCCGCCGCGCCGCAGCAGGGCGGCCGCCGTGCGCGCCGCGTCCGCCGACCCGGCGGTCTCGATGACCACGTCGAAGTCGCCCGGCAACTCCTGGTCCTTGGTCCGGAAGTCCGTGGCGCCGAAGCGCTTCGACAGCTCCGCACGGTCCGGACGGGTGCCCACGACGAGCAGCTCGGCGGGGGAGGCCGCCTTCAAGAACTGAACGGCGAACATCCCGAGCGTCCCGGTCCCCACGACGGCGACCCGCTCGCCCGGGACGGCGTTCGCCTTGAGCGCGGCGGCCGCGATGCACGCGGCCGGCTCCAGCAGCGCCGCCGCCGTCAGATCCGCGTCGTCCGGCAGGACGTGCAGCAGACGGGCGGGCAGGGTGAGGGTGGTGGCCATCGCGCCGGGCTGGGTGAACCCGGTCTCCTCGTACCCGGCCGAGCACAGGGTGGTCTCGCCCGCGTGGCAGCGGTCGCACACCTGGCAGTTCCGGAAGCCCTCGCCAACTACCTTGCGTCCTACAAGAGTTGAAGGAACGCCGGCGCCGACCTCGACGACCGTGCCGGACCACTCGTGACCCGGGGTGAGCGGGTAGCGGACGTACCCCTCCGGCCGGTTCCCCTGGAAGACCTCGCGGTCGCTGCCGCAGATCCCGGAGGCGTGCACCCGGACCAGGGCCTCGCCGGCCTCCGGCGGCCGGGCCTCGTGCGGGACGAGCCGGTGCTCGCCCGGTGCCTCGATGACGACGGCGGTGGCCGCGTCGGGGGAGGCGGTCACTTGTTCCCCTTGGGCTTGCGCTGCTCCCAGCCCTCGGCCCACAGGTCGAAGCGGGCCTGCTGCTGCGGGAACTCCGCCGCCGCGTCCACGTCCAGCTCGACCCCGAGGCCGGGCTTGTCGGAGAGGTGGAAGTAACCGTCCACGACCTCCGGGGCGCCCGAGACGACCTTCTTGATCTCCGCGTCCGCGAAGTCGTTGAAGTGTTCGAGGATCTTGAAGTTCGGGGCGGTGAAGCCCACCTGGAGCGAGGCCGCCGTCAGCACCGGGCCGCCCACGTTGTGCGGCGCGACCAGCATGTAGTGGGTCTCGGCGGTCGCGGCCAGCTTGCGGGTCTCCCAGATGCCGCCGATGTGACCGACGTCCGGCTGGATGATGTCCACGGCCTGGCTCTCGAAGAGCTCCCGGAACTCGATCCGGTCGTGGATCCGCTCACCCGTGGCCACCGGGATGTCGACCTTGGCGGCTACCTTCTCCAGCGCCTTCAGGTTCTCCGGCGGGCACGGCTCCTCCAGCCACGCGGGCTTGAAGGGCGCCAGGTCCTTGGCGAGCCGCACGGCGGTCGAGGGCGAGAACCGGCCGTGCATCTCCAGCATCAGCTCGGCGTCCGGCCCGATGGCGTCGCGCACGGCCTCGATCAGCGAGACGGCGTACAGGCTCTGCTCGTGGTCCAGCTCGAAGTGGCCGGTTCCGAAGGGGTCGATCTTGAGCGCCTTGTAGCCGCGCTCCATCACGCCCTGCGCCGCCTTGTGGTACGCCTCGGGCGTGCGCTCGGTGGTGTACCAGCCGTTGGCGTACGCCTTGACCTTGTCGGTGACCTTGCCGCCCAGCAGCTGCCAGACCGGCACGCCGAGGGCCTTGCCCTTGATGTCCCAGCAGGCCATCTCGATGACGGCGATGCCGGACATCACGATCTCGCCGGCGCGCCCGTAGTCGCCGTACTTCATGCGCTTGACCAGATCCTCGACAGCGAACGGGTCGGAGCCGAGAATGTGGTTGGTCTTCGCCTCGTGCAGATAGCCGAGCAGCGCGTCGGTGTGGCCCAGCATGCGGGTCTCGCCGACGCCGGTGAGACCCTCGTCGGTGTGCACGAGGACGTAGGTCAGGTTCCGCCACGGCGTCCCGACAACGTGCGTGCTGATTCCCGTGATGCGCACGGTACTCCCTGCCCTCTGTAGTCCGTAGGTTGTTCGAAATTTCGTCGCTCGTTCGAAATGCTGGTCGCGACAGTAAGGACGACCCGGTCGGAGTGTCAATGGGTCGAACACACAACGGTTCGGGGTGACCCGCGCGACCCACGCCCCGGGAACGGTACGGGGCGATCCGTGGGCGGGTGGACGCGGCGCGCGGCGCGCGGATGTGAGCGGTGTCCTTGACGGGGGTGCGGACGTCCAAAGGGTCCATGGTGAGGGTCGTGATGTCCGTTGCGTCCGTGGTGAGTTGGGTGCGGTGCGGCGATTTCCGGCCTCGACGGGAGCGCCGCGTCCGGGCGTCGTCCATCGGCCGGCACGCCGGAACACGGCCTCTGCCAGGCGGATCGTGACCGACGGGGATCCGGCATCCGGCCGCGGGGCGGCTCGTGTCGACGTGATCGGGCCAAACGCCCGCTGTCCGGCCGGTGAGCGGGTCCGATCGCCGCCGTCGTGACCCGCACGGCCCGCCGCGTTACTCAAACGTGACCGCCTTCCCTGCTGCAGCCCTCTTGACCGCCGGGAATTGTTAGCGCTCACAATGACCTCCGCAACGCACCGCTCATCGCCCGACGGCATCCAAGGAGGTACGAGCGTCGTGTCCGCACTGCGCCAACCCGCCTTCCCCCCGGATGTCCTGGGGCTTTCCGGACTTCCGGTATGAAACCGGCGGCGCGGGAGCGTGCTCCCGCACCACAGGTCTTATCGGCAGACGACCGCCAAGGAGGTGCGGCCGTGACACACTCGCAGCTGCGGCCGCCCACCATGGCCGACGTCGCCCGCCAGGCCGGGGTGTCCCACCAGACCGTGTCCCGTGTGCTGGGGGATCACCCCAACGTGCGGGACGAGACCCGGGCCAAGGTGCTCCGCGCGATCGAGGAGATGGGCTACCGCCGCAACTTCTCCGCACGGGCCCTGGCGACCAGGCGCACCCAGACCCTGGGCGTGGTCGCCTCCAACACCACGCTCTACGGCCCGGCCAGCACGCTGTTCGCGCTGGAGGAGGCCGCGCGGGCCGAGGGATACCTCGTCTCGACGGTCAGTCTGCGCGAACTGACCGTCCAGGCGCTGTCCGAGGCCCTGGAGCGACTCAGCGAGGGTGGGGTGGAGGGGGTGATCGCCCTCGCCCCGCAGCGGTCGGCGGTCGCCGCCCTCACCGAACTCCGGCACCCCTTCCCGGTGGTGGCCGTGGGTACCGGCTCCGGCGCGGAGATCCCGAGCGTCAACGTGGATCAGCACCTCGGCGCGCGGCTGGCCACCGGCCATCTGCTCGCCGCCGGCCATCGCAAGGTCTGGCATCTCGCCGGACCCGAGTACTGGCAGGAGGCCGCCGACCGGACCGCCGGCTGGCGTGCCACCCTCGAGGAGGCGGGCGTCGAACCGCCGCAGCCGCTGCGGGGGGACTGGAGTCCGCTCTCGGGCTACCGGGCGGGCCAGGAACTGGCCGGCTGGGTGGGCCGTGGTCTCACCGCCGTCTTCGTCGCCAACGACCAGATGGCGCTGGGGGTGTTGCGAGCCCTGCGCGAGGCGGGCGTACGGACCCCTCAGGACGTGGCGGTGGTCGGCTTCGACGACATCCCGGAGTCGGAGTTCTTCGCCCCGCCGCTGACCACCGTCCGGCAGGACTTCGCTACGGTGGGCCAGCGGAGCATCGCCCTGCTGCTCGACCTGATCGAGGGCCGGACCCCCTCCGACTCCCGGGTCGCCATCGAACCCCAACTCGTCGTCCGCGCCAGCACTTTCCCGTACGTCCCCCTGCCGGGGACCTCTCCGGGCTGACGCGGCCGAACAACTGAACGTCATTCATCCCTCAGTATGGCCGACATTTCGAACAATGATCGACAGGTTGGACGCAGTGCGGCCGGTCCCCATGAGTACCAACGGTCCGTCCCCGGACCGGCTCTTCAAAGGAGAAGAAACATGCTCAACAGACGGAACTTCCTGACCGCGGCGATCGGCGTGGCGGCGGCGGGCACCCTGGCTGCCTGTGCCAAGGAGGACGAGGGCTCCGGCGGCGACTCCGGTTCCGGCGGCAGCAAGAAGATCACCCTCGGCTTCTCCCAGGTCGGCTCCGAGAGCGGCTGGCGCAGCGCCAACACCGACTCCGTGAAGTCCGCGGCCAAGGAGGCGGGCTACAACCTCAAGTTCTCCGACGCGCAGCAGAAGCAGGAGAACCAGATCTCCGCGATCCGCAGCTACATCGCGCAGAAGGTGGACGTCATCGCCTTCTCGCCGGTCGTCGTCACCGGCTGGGACGCCATCCTCAAGGAGGCCCAGGCCGCGAAGATCCCCGTCGTCCTGACGGACCGCTCCGTCGAGAGCGACGAGTCCCTGTTCGTGACCCTGGTCGGTTCCGACTTCACCGACGAGGGCCGCCGCGCCGCCAAGATCCTGGAGAAGGTCCTGGAGAAGGCCGGCCACAAGGGCAAGGTGAAGATCGCCCAGCTGGAGGGCACCACCGGTGCCGCCCCTGCGATCGAGCGCGCCAAGGGCTTCAAGGAGATCATGGACGCCGAGCACAAGGACGACTGGGAGATCGTCGTCAGCCAGACCGGTGACTTCACCCGCGCCGGCGGCAAGCAGGTCATGGCGGCCTTCCTGCAGTCCAACCCGGACATCAACGTCCTCTACGCGCACAACGACGACATGGGTCTCGGCGCCATCCAGGCCATCGAGGCGGCCGGCAAGAAGCCCGGCAAGGACATCCTCATCGTCACGGTCGACGGCGTGAAGGACGGCTTCATCGCGATGTCCGAAGGCAAGATCAACGCGATCGTCGAGTGCAACCCGCTGCTCGGCCCCCAGCTGATGGAGGTCGTGCAGAAGGTCCACGACGGCGAGAAGGTCGAGCGCTGGATCAAGACCGAGGAGAGCGACTTCATGCAGGACCAGGCCAAGGACGCGCTCCCCACCCGTAAGTACTGACCCACCCGCCCCACCGGCAGGGAGCCTCCAGGGGACCGGGCACGACCCGGTCCCGGGGGCTCCCCGCGGGCCTGAACCCATGTCAAGAGGAGCGCTGCTCATGGCAGAGCCGCGGCCCGTCCTGGAGATGACGGGCATAGTCAAGGAGTTTCCGGGGGTACGGGCTCTGTCGGGCGTCGACTTCCGGCTTTTCCCCGGCGAGATCCACGCCCTGATGGGCGAGAACGGTGCCGGGAAGTCCACCCTCATCAAGGTGCTGACGGGGGTCCACTCCCTGGACGGCGGCACCATCACCCTCGACGGCGAGTCCGTGCGGATCGGCAGCCCGCTGGAGGCCCAGCAGGCCGGCATCAGCACGGTCTACCAGGAGGTCAACCTCTGCCCCAACCTCTCGGTGGCGGAGAACATCTTCATCGGACGTGAACCCACCCGAGCGGGCCGCATCCAGTGGAAGCAGCTGCGCAAGGACGCCGCGGACATGGTCGACCGCCTCGGCCTCGACATCGACGTGACGGCGCCGCTGTCCTCGTACCCGCTGGCCGTGCAGCAACTGGTCGCGATCGTACGGTCGGTGGGCCACGGCGACAGCGACGGCCAGGGCTCCGGCACCAAGGTGCTCGTCCTGGACGAGCCGACCTCCAGCCTCGACCGCGACGAGGTCCTCGAACTGTTCCGCCTGATGCGGCGGCTCAGGGACGAGGGCGTGGCCATCCTCTTCGTCTCGCACTTCCTGGACCAGATCTACGAGATCTGCGACCGGATGACGGTGCTGCGCAACGGCACCCTGGTCGGCGAGCACATGGTCCGTGATCTCGACCAGGTCGGGCTGATCGAGCTGATGATCGGCAAGGCCCTGGACCAGCTGGAGGAGCTCCACGAGCACCAGCTGCGCTCCGACGTCGGCGAGACCCTGGTCGAGGCCGAGGGCCTGGGCCGCACCGGCGGCATCGCGCCCTTCGACCTGGAGATCAAGAAGGGTGAGGTCGTCGGCCTCGCCGGTCTGCTCGGCTCGGGCCGCACCGAACTCGCCCGGCTGCTCTTCGGCGCCGACCAGCCCGACAGCGGCAAGGTCACCGTGGGCGGCAAGCAGGTCTCGATGAGCGCCCCGAACGACGCCATCGCCGCCGGGGTCGCGTTCTGCTCGGAGAACCGCAAGACCGAGGGCCTGGTCCCCGATCTGACGGTCCGGGAGAACATCATCCTGGCCCTCCAGGCGTCCCGCGGCTGGACCCGGCCCATCCCGGCCGGCCAGCGCGACGAACTGGTCGCCAAGTACATCAAGGCGCTGGACATCCGCCCCGCCAACCCGGAGGCCCGGGTCGGCCAGCTCAGCGGCGGCAACCAGCAGAAGGTGCTGCTCGCCCGCTGGCTGATCACCCAGCCGAAGCTGCTGATCCTGGACGAGCCCACCCGCGGCATCGACATCGGCGCGAAGGCGGAGATCCAGAAACTGGTCGTCTCCCTCTCCGAGGACGGCATGTCCGTCCTCTACATCGCGGCCGAACTGGAGGAGATCCTCCGCCTCAGCCACACCATCGGCGTCCTGCGCGACCGCAAGCTGGTGGCCCGGCTGACCAACGGACCGGAGATCACCACCAGCAAGATCCTGGAGACCATCGCGAGCGGAGAACACCAGTGAGCACCCCATCCGCAGCCACCGCCTCCCGTTGGCGAGCGCTGACGCACCACCACCTGTTCTGGCCGGTCGCGGTCCTGGTGGCCCTGCTGCTCATCAACGTCCCCTTCACCCCCGACTTCTTCGCGATCAAGATGACGGACGGCCACCTCTACGGCAGCCTCGTCTCGATCGTGCTGTTCGGCTCGCCGCTGATCCTGGTCGCGGTCGGCATGACCCTGGTCATCGCCACCGGCGGGATCGACCTCTCCGTCGGCGCGGTCGTCGCCATCACCGGCGCCCTGACCTGTTCGTACATCAGCGACCAGGCCGACCAGAACGCCCTGTCCGCGGTGTTCCTGGCCATGGGGATCGGGCTGGTGGCCGCGGTCCTGTGCGGCCTGTGGAACGGCTTCCTGGTCGCCCGGATGGGCATCCAGCCGATCATCGCGACCCTGATCATCATGGTCGCCGGACGCGGTGTCGCCCAGCTGATCACCGACGGCCAGATCATCACCATCAACAGCGAGCCGTACAAGCTGATCGGCGGCGGCTACTGGCTGACCCTGCCCTTCTCCATCTTCGTGGTGGCCGCGGTCGTCGCCGTCACCGTGGCGCTGACCCGCAAGACCGCGCTCGGTCTGCTCGTCGAGTCCGTCGGCGGCAACGCCGAGGCCAGCCGCCTGGTGGGCATCAGGTCGCGGCGCATCAAGATCATGGTCTATATGTTCTGCGCCCTGTGCGCGGGCATCGCGGGCCTGATGATCAGCTCCAACACCTCGGCCGCGGACGGCAACAACGCCGGCCTGTGGATCGAGCTGGACGCGATCCTCGCCGTGGTCATCGGCGGCACCTCGCTGCTCGGCGGCCGGTTCTCGATCGGCGGCACGGTGATCGGCGCCCTCGTGATCCAGACCCTGACCACCACGATCTACACCATCGGCGTGCCGACCCAGACCAACCTGGTCTTCAAGGCCGCCGTCGTCATCGTCGTCTGCCTGCTGCAGTCCCCGAAGTTCCGGGCCAAGGTCTTCGGCGCCAAGGGGCGCGGAAAGCCCGCCGCCCCGGCGCAGCCCGCCACCCCGGCCGACGCCGCCCCGAAGATGGAGGTGTCGCGATGAGCGCGACCACCAAGACCCGTACGGCCCCGGAAGGCCGTACGGCGCCCCAGGCGTCCGCGATCACCCGGCTGCTCGGTGACCGGCGGCTGCCGGTCCTGGTCACGGCCGCCCTGTTCCTCGCGATGTACTTCACCGGCCTCAGCCGGTACCAGAACTACGGGTTCGCCGATTCGCAGGTGTTCCTCAACCTGTTCATCGACAACGGCTACCTCCTGGTCGCCGCCGTGGGCGCCACCTTCGTCATCATGTCCGGCGGCATCGACCTGTCCGTGGGCTCGCTGATCGGCTTCACCACGATGTTCACCGCCTGGCTGGTGGAGCGTCAGGGCCTGCCCCTGATCGTGGTCGTCCCCCTCGCCCTCGGCGTGGGCGCGTTCGGCGGCTTCCTCATGGGCTATGTGATCCACAACTTCGAGATCCAGCCGTTCATCGTGACCCTCGCAGGCCTCTTCCTCTTCCGGGGCCTGTGCCTGGTCATCAGCAAGGAGTCCATCTCCATCAGCGACTCCACGGTGAGCACGCTGGCCCAGACACGGGTGCCCCTGGGGCTGGGGGACTTGTCGATCGGCGCCCTCGTGGCCCTGGCCGTCCTCGCCGCCGCCTTCTACGTCCTGCACTACACGCGCTTCGGACGCCGCGTGTACGCCATCGGCGGCAACGAGCAGTCGGCGCTGCTGATGGGGCTTCCGCTGGGCGGCACCAAGATCGCCGTGTACACGGTGAGCGGCTTCTGCTCGGCGCTGGCCGGCCTGCTGTTCATGCTGTACATCCAGTCCGGTGACCCCCTGCACGCCGTCGGCATGGAACTCGACGCCATCGCCGCGGTGGTCATCGGCGGCACCCTGCTGACCGGCGGCTCCGGCTATGTCATCGGCACCCTCTTCGGCGTCCTCGTGCTGGGCCTGATCAAGAGCATCATCCAGTTCGAGGGCACCCTCAGCTCCTGGTGGACGAAGATCGCCACCGGTGTGCTGCTCTGCGCGTTCATCCTGATCCAGCGGGCCATGACGGCCCGTAAGCAGACCTGAGCCGAGGAGCTCCCGGCACGTCGGCCCCCGCGGTCCGTCGCACATCCCGTGCGGCGGACCGCGCGGCGTTCGCCGACATCGCGGCGAATGGTCGGGCTTGACCTCAACCGGGCAAACCGGAAAGCCCAGTTCCGCACACAACCTTCACAGGAGCCTCTAGGAACGCTCCCTGTGCGGAATCTAGTCTTCCCGCGTCATGGACTACTGCCACCCGTGCCGACGGCACCTCAACGGCGCCCTCGCCTGCCCGGGCTGCGGCACCCCCGTCGAAGAGCTACGCGCGCACGCGGACGACGCCGACGCGCACCCCGAGGAAGCGGAGCAGACCTCCTCGGTGCCCGAGGACGAGCCCGGCCCCCGCGCCTCGCGCCGCCGGGCCGGCCGGGAGCGAGCGGCGGGGACCCGCTCCAACCGCCGCGACCGCAAGGCGGCCGCCCACCGGCGGCGACGCAAGCGCGTCCTGCTGATCGGCTCCGGACTGCTGCTGGCCGTCGGCGCGCTGAGCCTGACGGAGCTGGGCATGGAGTCCCCCGGCTCGGGTCCGGCCACCAACGCGGCCGACGACGAGCCCGCGGGGGGTGCCTCGGCCTCCCCCGATGGGGGTTCGGTCGAGCGGGAGGACACGGGTGAGGGCTCCGGCGAGGACACCTCCCCGTCCGCCTCGCCCTCCAAGTCGGCCTCGCCGTCCGCCTCCGAATCGGAGAAGGACGACAAGGACGAGGACGAGGACGCGGCCGAGGCCGAGCAGGAGAAGGAGCGCGACGACCAGTCCGCGACCGGCGGCTCCCGCCCCGGTGCGTCCCCCTCCGGCCCGGCCGCCACGTCCGGCCCCGACCCGACGCAGGAGCCCACCGCCGACCCGACCCCCGACGACCCGGACCCCGAGCCGTCGCCCTCGGAGACGTGCGAGAGGTTCCTGTGGTGGTGCGCCTGAGGGCGGGCACGCCCGCGCACCCGGAGAAGGACGGCTGACGGGCGACGGTCCCTGACGCATCGTCAGGGACCGTCGGTGGAAGGGGATCCGGAGTCACCGGTCGGCGTGGCCCTCCGCGATCTGCTGCCTCTCCCACTGCACCTTCCGCACCACCTCGGGCTTCACCTGACGTTCCTCCAGGGTGTGGACGAGTCCGTCCAACAGGTGGGTCGCCGAGTCGCGTCGGCCCAGTTCGTCCATGCCGACCGCGCAACGGGTCACGTCGTTCGTCAGACGGATGTGCCCGAAGGTGTTCGCCGCGGCCCCGAGGTCGCCGTAGGCCTGTTCGGCGAGTTGCCCGCCCGCCTCGGCGTCGGTTCCGGCGGCCTCGACGCTCACCGCGCCGTCCTTGGTCGCGAGGACCTTGCCGGGGACGGAGGCCGCGGTGGCCAGACACGCGGCCGAGTGCCTGGCGACGGCCGTGTCGGGGATCCGCTCGGTCACCTCGCGCAGCACGTCGTTGGCGTCGTCCATGACCCGGCTGCCGCCCAGCGCGAGGACGCGTCCCACGGTGTCGGTGAACACGTCGTCCGCGAGGCGCTCCTGATCCCGGCTGGCGGGGCGTTCCACCCGGACGGTGATCGGGTCCGCCAGGATCTGACCGCCGGAGGGGTCGGTGGCGGCCGAGGCCCCGTCGCGGGCGGACCGCAGCGCCGCGTACACCCGGTAGGCACCCGGCTCGGAGATCTGCCAGCCGCCGAGGCCCGAGGAGAGTACGACCTGCTCGTACAGGGATTCGCCCGGTTGCAGCAGGACGGGTTCCGGGCGCAGGCAGTAGCGCAGGTACGGCTGCACCATCCGCGCCTCGGTCGTGCCCTCCCGCTGGACGAGGATGCTGAGTTCGTCGCTGCGTAGCGTCGCGCGGTTCACCATGGTGGGGACGCTGGAGGTGTTGGTGAGCTTCAGCTCCCCGAACACCGGCTCCAGCATGGCGAAGCGGTAGGCCTGCTGCCGGTCGGTGTCGCGGTTGAAGCGCAGGGTGAGCTGCAAGGGCCCCGTGCCGGCGGTGCGTCGGGCCTGCTCGAAGCCGTGGTGGTCGAACCAGGGGATGTTGCCCTGCTGCACGAACCGCTCCGGAGCGTGCCGCAGGAAGCGGAGCTCCTCCTCGGAGAAGAAGTACCGGAAGCCGGCGAAGAACGCCTGCTCGCCACCGTCGAAGCGGTGCGGGTAGTTCATGTAACTGAAGGCGCGGGGCTCGTCCGGCAGCGGAATCCAGGGAGTGCCCTGCGACTTCCGCCACGAGTGCGCGAGGTTGAAGCAGTGACCGATCTCGTGGACCGCCGTCCAGAAGCGCATCCGGCGCACGAACGCCTCGGGGTCGGGGTCGTTCGGCGGCCGTTCGGAGATGAACGACTTCGAGAACACCGCGCAGCCCTGCCGCTGGGCGGAGCCGAGATAGTCGAACATGATGCCGCCCAGACCGGGCCCCTCGTCGTGCTGACCGGCGAACAGCGTCCACACCTGCCACTGGGCGAGGCCCTGTCCCGAGGGTCCGGGCTTCCAGGCGGACCAGTGCTGCTGCATGGCGTCGTGCATCTCGATGTCGGACCACCTGCCGTTCACCGAGGCGGAGAGTGGGATCACGTTGCTGCCCCGGGTACGGGTGACATGGATGCCCTGCCGGCTGAATGCCTCCTCCACGGTGAGGGTGGTGTTCGGGAGGTCGGGCGGCCGCAGGGGATGGTCGTGCAACGCGTACTCGACGGTCTGTTCGGCGTCGGAGACCCGGTCGTACTCGATCTCCACCTCGCGGAAGTGCGGCGTGACCTGCGCGTAGCGCACCACCTCGTCCGGGGCGTCCGGCCGTACGAAGGTGACGAGCGCGCCCATGGGTTGCAGGGGCGGAGTGCCGGTGAGCTGGACGCGGATCGCCGTGCCGGGCCGCAGGGCCGTGTTGCCGTCGCGGTACTTGATCGGCCCGGCGTAGGTGCCGTTCGGTTCCTTGCGGACCTTGGCGAGCCAGGTGAGCCGGCCGCTGGTGAGCCGCCAGACCGTGCCGGAGACCGTCATGGTGGGAGCCGGGCCGTCCACGTCCACACGCAGTTCCTCGAACGACACGACGGCGCTCTCGGGTGCCGAGACCTCGGCGGCCTGGGCCGGGGTCTGACCGGACACCATCTGCTGCAGGGTGGCCGGTTCGCCGTTGCCCGACGACGCGCCGGACGTCCAAGGGAAGCCGACCGCCGCCGTCGCGACCGGCCCCGCGTCGGCGGCGGGAGGGGCCTCGGCGGCCCCCGCGACGCCGCCGGGCGGCACGGGGAGATCGAGGCGCAGGTACACGCCGCTGCGCCCGGTCGGCGCGATGGCCTCGCCCTCCGCGGCCGCCTCGGGCCCCGTCTGCCTCTCGCCGCCCAGACGGCGGGTGATCGTGCCCATCACCGCGCTGACGAGCTGGTCGAACTCACTGCGCTGGCTGGATTCCTGAGTGGTCATGCTGCCTCCCGCTTCCGCCCGTGCCGAGCACGCGCGGATGAAGGTGAACGGTGAACGGTGAACGGCCGGGAGCCCGGACCGTTCTGGACCGGAGAGACGTGAGCCCGGGCGACGTCGGCCTGTGAGCCGCGGCCGTCGGAGGCGGCCGCGGGGGCGTCGTTCGGGAACGCGACGTCGGACGGCGCACGAAAGGGGAGTTATTCACCCGACAGGCGGGTTTGTTCCCACTGGCCAGTCAAAGCCCGGCGGGGGAGAGCCGCAACCGGACCCGGCCTTCACGGACCTTCACGGGCCTTCACGGGCCTTCACCGGTCTCTTCCGGCCCTCACCGGACTTCACGCGTAGCCGCGTAGCCCGCTGCCGGTCACGACGTCGAGGCTGCCGTCGGCGTCGCGGCTGATCCCGGCCCACCGGACGGCACCCGAGTCGACCCGGATGTTCAGCCGCTCGACGCCGTCGACCAGCACGCCGATCGCGTGCTCCCCCTCCGGCAGCCGGACGGGGACGGAGCGGGCGAGGCCGATCTGCCGCCGTGTGCGGACCTCGGGATCGTCCAGGACGACGTCCCCGTCCACCACGACCACGACGTGCTGGCCCTCGAAGCCCTCCTCCAGCGCGATCGTCAGCTCAACCGGCTCAGCCAAGGCTCTGCCCTCCGTCGGCGGCGCGTCGTTCGGGCGGATCGGTCGGCGGCCTTCCCACGTCCGACAGCGTCTCGCGCGCTCGCGCGTCGACGAAGCGGGTCACGAGATGCTGTGCGGCGCCGAAGATGACGGCCCAGGCCACGATCTGCGGACTGGAGTCCAGGTAGCTCAGACCGGGGATGAACGCCCCCCGGATGAGCAGCACTCCGACGAACGCGGTCAGGGCCCCCGTGGGGAACTTCAACAGGGCCGCCGCGAGGGGCAGCATGTACGGCGAACTCGTCCCCTGGATGCGGCGCAGCGAGGCGATGACCGTGAGCGCCGCGCCGGCGAGCCCCGCGGCCTCCACGACGAGGACGTCGACCCGCTGGGCGTAGTCGCTGGGCGCCAGTTCCGCGTCGTTACGTTCGATCTCCCCCGACGGGCAGGCGGCGTACTCGCTCTTCTCGGGCAGGAAGCACATGTTCAGGGAGTCGGGGCATGCCCATCCCCAGACCGCGAGCCCGCCCGCGCCGAGCAGAACGAAGAAGGTCGCGATCCGCAGGATGATGCTGAGGCTGCGCACCCTGCTGAATTCGCCGTCCAGTGCCTCGTAGGAGGCGCTCAGGCCGGAGACGAGCAGTTCACGGTCGCCCGGCAGCCGCTCCGCCGCCTCCACGCGTCCCGCGGCCGCGGCCACCTTCACCCGCAGCGTGTCGTTCGGGCGGAGATGCTGCTCGACGTGGCTCAGCACGTCGGCGCTGCGGCCGACCAGGTCCTGATCCGAACACAACGCGAGCAGCATCACGTCGGCCGCGCGCACATTGGCCCAGGTTCTCTCCAGGGCGGCGGCTCCCGTGAAGAGACGGCGCCGAGCGGAGACCGCGTGGCGCGCCTCCTCCAGGTGCCGCGCGATGCCTGCCAGGGTCTCTTCCCGCTGACACCGCTCGGCCGGGTCCTCGACCGCTCGACATCTCTCACAGGCCGCCTGCTGTTCCAGGAAGAGGATGCGGGCGACGGCCCGCTCACGCCAGGCTGTTCTGTGCCCCCTGAACATCTCCTCGGGAGGGCGGGGAAGTTGGGCCGCGTGCCCCTGACGGGCCGGCCCGTCGGCGGGAGAAGGCGTCTCCGGGGCGGGCGTCGGGGCGCGCCTGCGCAGGTGTGAGGCGATCCACAGGAGAACGACGGCGACGACGCCGCCTCGGGGCCGTTTCGTGCCGTCCGCGCCGTCTAAGGCTTCCCCGTTGGTCATGCTGACCTCCAGCAAGGACTCCCCTGTTCAGCGTAGGACGGACGGTCGGCAGGTGCACCTACGCCCGCGCGCCGCGCCCGCTCCGGGCCCGCGCACCTCGCCCGCGCCTACGCCTGCGCCCCCAGCATCCGCCGCAACAGATCCCGCAGGGACTCCCGCTCGGTGGTGCTCAGGCCCGCCAGCGGCTCGCGGGCGAAATCCAGGGAGTTCCGGAGGCTGCCGGCCACCCGGCGGCCCTCGGCGGTGGCGGCCGCCAGTTTCACGCGGCGGTCGTTCGGGTCGGGGCGGCGCTCCACCAGGCCCCGTGCCTCCAGGCGGTCCACGATGCCGGTCACGTTCGACGGCTCGCAGCGGAGTTTCTGGGCGAGGCGACGCATGGGGAGCGGCTCCAGGGAAAGGAGGCCGAGGAGGCGGGCCTGGGCGCCCGTGAGGCTGTGTTCGGCGGCGGCGTCCTCGTACTCCTCGTGGTAGCGGGCCACCACCGTGCCGATGAGTTCGACGACCTCCATGGTCAGCGGGTCGATGCGGGGGGTCGTCTTCTGCGTGGGCATGGCTTCGAGAATACCCCTTTACTTGACAACCTGAAATATTCAAGAGCATGGTTGTTTCAGGCACTGAATTAACCGCATGGTATGTACGCACCACCACATGCCCCGCACCCCGCAGAAAGGCCCCCCGATGTCCGACACCCCCGCCCTCCCCGCCACCAGCCGCGAATGGCACCTGCTGAGCCGTCCCGTCGGCTGGCCCAAGGACGAGGACTTCGCCCTGGTCGAGGCGGAGATCCGGCAGCCCGGCGCGGGTGAGGTCCTCGTACGGAACGCGTACCTCTCCGTGGATCCGTACATGCGTGGCCGCATGAGCGACGCGAAGTCCTACGTCGCCCCCTACGAGCTGGGCAAGGTCATGCAGGGCGGTGCCGTCGGCGAGGTCGTCGCCTCGGCGGCCGAGGGCATCGCCGTCGGCGACCACGTGCTGCACTTCGGCGGCTGGCGCGAGTACGCCACCATCGACGCCAAGCAGGCCGTGAAGGTCGACCCGGACGCCGCGCCGCTCTCCACCTACCTCGGCGTCCTCGGGATGACCGGCCTCACCGCCTACGCGGGCCTGCTGCGGGTCGGCGCCTTCAAGGAGGGCGACGCCGTGTTCGTCTCCGGCGCCGCCGGTGCCGTCGGCAGCCAGGTCGGCCAGATCGCCAAGCTCAAGGGCGCCTCGCGCGTCATCGGTTCGGCCGGCTCCGACGACAAGGTCAAGCTGCTCGTCGAGGAGTACGGCTTCGACGCCGCCTTCAACTACAAGAACGGCCCCGTGTGGGAGCAGCTCAAGGAGGCCGCCCCCGACGGCATCGACGTCTACTTCGACAACGTCGGCGGTGAGCACCTGGAGGCCGCGATCGGCGCGCTCAACCTACGGGGACGGGCCGTCATCTGCGGCATGATCTCCCAGTACAACGCGACGGAGCCGACCCCCGGCCCGCGCAACATGGTCAAGGTCCTGCAGAACCGCCTGCGCGTCGAGGGCGTCCTCGTCGGCGACCACTACGACCTCCAGCCGCAGTTCGTCCAGGAGGTCGGCCCCTGGGTCGCCTCGGGCGAACTCAAGTACCGCGAGACCGTCGTGGAGGGCATCGAGAACAACCTGGAGGCCTTCCTCGGCGTCCTGCGCGGCGACAACACGGGCAAGATGATCGTCAAGCTCTGAGCCACACCCCGTGACGGTCGACCGCTCACGTTCGTTGCACAGCGCGGAGTCCGCACCCCTGGACGTGGGGTGCGGACTCCGTCGTGTGCGACCTCAGCGTGCCGACGCCAGCGCCGCCGTGTGCACCGCCCGTACCAACCCGGCGTTCTCCGGGGCCGCCCCGCCCGGGAAGGCCGCGCGGCGGCGGGTGTAGCCGTAGGCGAGGCCGCTGCGCGGGTCGGCGAAGGCCTGGGAGCCTGCCGCGCCGCTGTGGCCGAAGGTGCCGACACCGAGGAAGGGGTGGACGAGCTCGGCGGTGGCCTGGAAGCCGAGGCCGAACGCCTTCGGGGTGCGCGAGACGAGGTCGTGGCCGAGGGAGTGCACCTGGCCGATCTCGGCGACGGTGTCGGGCTTCAGCAGCGGCGGCCGGCCGTCCACCGTGCTGATGGCCGCCGCGTACATCCCGGCCAGTCCCCGCGCCGAGCCGACACCGCCCGCCGACGACTGCCCGCTCGCGCGCACGATCCGCGCGTTGGGGAAGTCCGTCAGCTCGCCCGGCTCCGGCACCTGGTTGTTGAACGCGATCGACGCCAACGTGTGCGGGCCGCTCGGCACGGCGTCCAGCTCGGCCTGCTGCGCGGGCGTCGGCGTCATGGGCAGGACGGTCCGGAAGCGGGGCTCGTGCTCGGCCGGCAGCCCCAGGAAGAAATCGAGCCCGTACGGGGCGCGGACCCGCTCCTCGTACACCTCCTGGAGCGTGCGCCCCGTCGCCCGCCGTACGACTTCGCCGGTGAGCGCCCCGATGACCAGCGCGTGGTAGCCGAAGGCGGCGCCGGGACGCCAGTACGGGCGCTGCACGGCGAGGCGTTCGGCGATGACACGGTCGTCCGCCAGTTCCTCCAGGGTGAACCCGGCATCGGTGCCGACGAGCCCCGCCCGGTGCGAGATCAGCTCCCGCAGGGTCACCGCCCCCTTGCTCTCGGCCGCGAACTCCGGCCAGTAGTGGGCCACTTCACGGTCCAGCTCCAGAACACCGTCCTGGACGAGGAGCGCGACGACGAGATGGGCCGCGCCCTTGGTGGACGAGAACACGCCGTGCAGGGTGTCGCCGCCCGTCGCCGCCTCCTCCTCGGGGCCCGCCCACAGGTCGACGACCCGTCGCCCGTGCACATACGCGGTAAACTGCCCCTCGTAGTCCGCCCGTTCACCGTCCACGAACGCGGCGAACGCCTCGCGCACCGCCTCGAAGCCGTCGGCGACCGTGCCATGGACGCCGGCCGTCCGGGTCCCCTGGGTCATGCGCGCTCCTCCTCCTCCTCGGTCCCAGCTATTGCAACACGGTCAGCAAAGCCCGCCCCACCTGAGGGAATTGCCCCTTCGGATGGTCCCGGAAGAGGGGCTCGGTGCCGAAGAGGACCGCGTTCGGGCCGCTGACCACGGACGGCCGGCCCGCCGCTTCCGCCGGCCCGCCGGAGCCGTCCTCCGACGGCCGCCAGTGCCCGGAGACCAGCGGGTTGCCGATGCCGTACGACTGCTCGACGGTCACGCCGTCGCCCAGCTCGGTGAACCATACGGGCGCGTAGACGAAGCTGTGACCCGGCGCGCCGCCGGTCACCGCGCCACCTGAACTCACCACGCGCACCACGCCGTTGGCGTCCCCGTTGCCCTGGACCGCCGTGGCCTTCAGCCGCCCGGTGGCCGAGGCGAGCGCCGCGCCGGCCGTGCCCCGGCCGACGAGTCCGTGCCCGGAGAGGAACCCGGCGAGAGCCGTACGGGCGGACGGGTTCAGAGCGCCGTACGACAGCCCGGACGACACGAACAGCACATCGGCCCGCGACCAGTCGAAGCCCGCGTTGAGCGCCGCCGTCGACACCGGCACCACGTCGAAGTTCATCTCGCGCAGCGCGAACAACTCACCCGCCGTGACGGCCGCGGCGACGCGCACCGGGCGCAGGGGTGTGCCCTTCAGGCCCTTGGCCGCCTCGAAGACCACGTCGTAGGAGCGGGCGAGCACCTCGGCCTTCCGCCGCGCCGAGGACGGGACGAGCGCGCTGCCGTCAGCCGCCTGGCGAACCGCGACCCCGTCCTTCAGGAGGGAGTTGAGGGTGGCGACCTCCTGCGGGGAGTCGAGCCGCAGCCGCAGGTCGCCGCGCGGGGCGACGTGTCCGACGCGGGCGGCGGACGTCACCGGCCGGGCGGGCACGGCGG
This sequence comes from Streptomyces gottesmaniae, assembly GCF_031845845.1. Lineage (NCBI taxonomy): Bacteria > Bacillati > Actinomycetota > Actinomycetes > Kitasatosporales > Streptomycetaceae > Streptomyces > Streptomyces gottesmaniae. The sequence goes on along the minus strand of NZ_JAVRFJ010000039.1, from coordinate 38,807 downwards.
ACGGACGACCGCTGTCCGCCCGAACGACGGTCGCGCCCCACAGCCGCCCCAGGCTCCAGCCGGAGATGTCGTACATCGCCGACACCTTGTCACTGATGTCCCGCCCGTCGGCGAGCAGCACATTGGCCATGCCGCGCTTGGGCTGACGCAGGTCGACGAGGTACGACCCCTTCGCGTACGGCCGGCCGTCGAGCCGGAAGGCACGGGTCGCGCGCGTCACGCGTACGTCGTTGGCGAGCAGGTGGTCGACGAGCCGCGCGGCGGCCGTGGCGGAGCGCTGCCCGCCGCCCGCCGGGATGACGTAGGCGCGCGGGATGTCGGTCGTGTAGACGTCCTCGGGGCCGATACCGGGCACACCGGGGACGGTCGCCTCGGAGACCGGGACCTGGGCGGCGCCCGCGGCCCCGCGCCGGAAGACCTCGATCTGGTCGGCGATCAGCGAGGTCCGCTTCTCCCGTACGAAGTCGAGGGTCGCGCGCAGGGCCGCGCCCGCCACGTCGACGTTGATCGCGGACCGGCGGCGCAGTTCCTCGACCGGCAGTGACTCGTACGCCGCGTTGTTCACCTGCAGCGGGATCTCCACGGTGTGCGCGGCGACCGTGCCGTGGAAGGCCGCGTACTGCGGGGTGAAGATCGGCGGCCAGTCGTCCCATCCCTCCTCCGAGTCGCGGAACGGGATCTGGGCCGGGTCGACACCGTCCTTCCCGGGCGTGTAGCCGAGGCCGTTGACGGCGGACTCCATGCGGAGCGCGTTCGCGTAGGTGTTCTTCAGGAAGAGGTCGTACTCGTAGTTCTCGCCGTGCGGGGGAGTGGTCGGCTCGATGAGGGTGCCGTTGACGTACCCGTGCAGGTCGAGCATGACGACGGGCTGCTTGTCGATCCCGATCCGCCGCATCGTCCGCACCTCGGGCTGGGAGGCGGTGACGAAGTCCCGGTTCATGTCGAACCCGGCCGCGTTGGCGCGGGTGCCCGCGATCCGGCCGTCCGGGTTGGCGGTGATGTTGAAGTACAGCCGGGAGCGGGAGAGGAGGTCCTTCGTCCCGGCGTCGGTCGCCGTCGCCAGCCGCTCGATGAGTTCGAGGGACGCGTCGGTGCCCTCCCACTCGTTGCCGTGGATGTTGTTGTTGAAGAAGACGGGCGCCTTGTACGACTTCCGGATCTCCGGGCTCCTGGCGGCCGACCGGGGCGCGGACTCGATGAGTTCACGCATCCGCGCCTGCTCGCGGGCCTGTCGTGCGGTCTCCGGGGCGGTCACGGTGACGAGGTAGAGCCGGTGGCCGCCGGCCGACCGGCCGGCGATCTCCACACTCACCCGGTCACCGAGCCGCTGAAGGGCGTTCAGCTTCGGGGCGATGGCGTGGTACGGGGTGAGGCCCAGCTTGAGGGACTTGTCGGCGGGGTTCTCCGGGTCGGCGGAGAGGACCTGCTCGCGGGGGTAACCGCGGCTGGAACCGGCCGTGTCGGCGAGGTTTGCGACCGATGCGGTCAGGGCTCGACGGGTGACGCTCGCCGGGGCCTGGGCGGCGCCCGGCGACAGGGCCGAGCCCTCGCGGACCGGCGGCTTGGGGTCGGCGCCCGCGGGGTGCGGGGCGATCAGCAACGACCCTGCGGTGACGGTGACGGCGGCGACGCTGAACAGTGCGGATCTCGGGCCGGGTCTCGGCGGACGCACGCTACCTCCTGGAGTGGGGGTCCTTCTGGAGCGGTTCCTACGACGTGCCGGTGCGGGTGACCACAGGTGGTCTACATGTTCGACTCCCGGGCAACAAGAGGGCACAGGCGACACGCGTACCTAGGTGCCACCGCCACTTGCCTAAACCTTTTAGGAAACTGCATAATCATCACCGTCGTACGGGACGGAAGGGCGGTGTCAGGGCATGGCGCGTGCGGGGCTCAGCCCGGAACGACTCACCCTCGCGGGCGCCGCGTTGGCCGACGAGATCGGCTTCGACGCCGTGACCGTCTCGGAGTTGGCCCGCCGCTTCGACGTGAAGGTCGCGAGCCTGTACTCGCACGTACGCAACTCCCAGGACCTCAGGACCCGGATCGCCCTCCTCGCCCTGGAGGAGATGGCCGACCGGGGCGCCGCCGCGCTCGCCGGCCGGGCCGGCAAGGACGCGCTGGCGGCCCTCGGTGACGTGTACCGCGACTACGCCCGCGCGCACCCCGGCCGGTACGCGGCGGCCCAGTTGAGGCTGGACCCCGAGGCCGCCGCGGCGAGCGCGGGCGGCCGGCACGCGCAGATGACCAGGGCGATCCTGCGCGGCTACGACCTCACCGAGCCGGACCAGACGCACGCCGTCCGGCTCCTCGGCAGCGTCTTCCACGGCTACGTCAGCCTGGAGGCGGCCGGCGGCTTCAGCCACAGCGCCCCCGACTCGCAGGAGAGCTGGGAACGCGTCCTCGACGCCCTCGACGCCCTGCTGCGCAACTGGCCGTCCCCACCACCCCGTTGACCCCCGGGCGCCCCGCCGCCGACCACCACCGATCCGTCCATCCCCCACGATCGTCAGGTTGAGCCATGACCTCCCCCTGGATCACCACCCCCATCACCGCCGACCTCCTGCGCGGTGCCCTGGAGCTGGAGCGCACCGAACACGGCGTCCTGCCGCACCGGTTGCCCGCCCGGGCCCGCGCCCAGTGCACCGACCCACAGCTGGCCATGGTCGAGTCCCAGCCCTCCGGCGTACGCCTGGTCTTCCGCACCCGCGCCACCGCCGTCGCACTCGACGCCCTGCGCACCAAGCGGACCTACGTGGGCGCCCCGCCCCGCCCGGACGGCCTGTACGACCTCGTCGTCGACGGCCGCCCGACCGCACGGGGGAGCGTGCCGGACGGCAACACCGTGACCGTCGACATGACCACCGGTACGGCGGAGCACCGGCCGGGACCGCCCGGCACGGTGACCTTCACGGACCTCCCCGAGGGCCTCAAGACGATCGAGATCTGGCTCCCGCACAACGAGACCACCGAACTCGTCGCCCTGCGCACCGACGCCCCCGTCGAGCCCGCCCCCGACCCGGGCCGCCGGGTCTGGCTGCACCACGGCAGCTCGATCAGCCACGGCTCCGACGCCGCGAGCCCCACCGGCATCTGGCCCGCCCACGCCGCCTCCCTGGCGGGAGTCGAACTCATCAACCTGGGCTTCGGCGGCAGCGCCCTCCTCGACCCCTTCGTCGCCCGAGCCATCCGGGACACCCCCGCCGACCTGATCAGCCTCAAGATCGGCATCAACCTCGTCAACCACGACGTGATGCGGCTGCGCGCGTTCACCCCGGCCGTCCACGGCTTCCTCGACACGATCCGCGACGGCCACCCCACCGTCCCGCTCCTCGTCGTCTCGCCGATCCTGTGCCCCATCCACGAGGACACCCCCGGCCCCAGCGCCCCCGACCTCACCGGCCTCGCCGAGGGCCGCCTCCGCTTCCGCCCCATGGGCGACCCGGAGGACCTCACCCCCGGCAGGCTCACCCTCCGCGTCATCCGCGACGAACTCGCGGCGATCGTCGCCCAGCGCGCTCCGGAGGACCCCAGCCTCCATTACCTCGACGGCCTCACCCTCTACGGCGAGCGGGACGCCACCACCCTGCCCCTCCCGGACGACCTGCACCCGGACGCGGAGACCCACCGCCTCATGGGAGAACGCTTCGCGAACCGGGTTTTCACAGCAGAGGGTGCGTTCGCCCCGTAAGGGGCGCGGGACGGTATCGATATGCGGCTCCGCCGCGTGGGCGCGACCAGCCACGCACAACCCGCACGTACGCTCCCAGGGAAGACCCCCTTCACCCCTCCTGGGTAAAGTGCGCCCATGCGCGATCTAGGGGTGGGTTTCCAGTACCTCGTCCAAGGCCAACGCTGGGTGGCCAGGCACGGGAAGCAGTACGGCTTCGGCCTGATCCCGGGCCTCATCACCCTGGTCCTCTACATAGCCGCCCTGGTGGGCCTCGCCGTCTGGGGCCCGGACTTCGTCACCTGGGCCACGCCCTTCGCGGACGACTGGTCCAGCCCTTGGCCGGGCCTGTTCCGCGGCCTCCTCACGGCCGTCCTGTTCGGCCTGGCCCTGGCCCTGGCGGTCATCACCTTCACCGCCGTGACGCTCCTCATCGGCCAGCCCTTCTACGAGAACCTCTCGGAGAAGGTCGACCGGGACGTCTCACCGGACGGCACCGCCCCGGAGTCCGACCTGCCGCTGTGGCAGGAGCTGTGGATCTCGGCCCGGGACAGCCTCCGGGTCCTCGCGCGGGCGCTCGTCTGGGCCGTCCTGCTCTTCGCCCTCGGCTTCGTCCCGTTCATCGGCCAGACCGTGGTCCCGGTGGTCGGCTTCTTCGTGACCGGCTTCTTCCTCACCGAGGAACTGACCTCCGTCGCCCTCCAGCGCCGCCGCGTCCAACTCCGTGACCGCCTCGCCCTCCTGCGCTCCCGCAAGACACTGATCTGGGGCTTCGGCACCCCCCTGGGCCTGGCCTTCCTGGTGCCCTTCGTCGCCGTCTTCCTGATGCCGGGCGCGGTCGCCGGTGCCACCCTCATGGCCCGTGACCTGCTGGGCGAGGAGACGACCGGCGAGGACGAGCGCAACCGCGTCCCCGGCGACGGCCACCCGGCCCCGCCCATGTTCCGCAAGCCCGAGTTCGGCGCGTGAACGAGCTCCTCGCCGTCGCGGTCATCACGGTCCTCGCGGTCATCGCCCCCGGCGCGGACTTCGCCATGGTCATCCGCAACAGCTACCTCCACGGCCGGACGACGGGCCTGCTCTCGGCGACGGGCGTCGCCGCCGGCGTCCTCGTGCACGTCACGTACACGATGCTCGGCGTGGGCCTGCTGATCGCCTCCTCCACCTTCCTGTTCACGGTGATCAAGCTGGTCGGCGCGGCCTACCTCGTCCACATCGGCGTACGCACCTTCCGCACCCGCGACGAGATCGAGGTGGACCTCGCGGAGCCGGCGGCGACCGTGACCCCGCTCGCCGCGCTGCGCTCCGGGTTCCTGACCAACGTGCTCAACCCCAAGACGACCCTCTTCGTCGTCTCGACCTTCGCCCAGGTCGTCGGCCCCGGCACCCCGGTCGTGCAGCAGGCGGGCTACGGCCTGTTCATGGCCCTCGCCCACCTGCTGTGGTTCGGCGTCGTCGCCGTCTTCTTCTCGCACGACCGGATGCGTGCCGTGATGCTGCGCGGCCAGAAGGTCCTCAACAGGGCGATCGGCTCCGTCCTGGCCGGCCTGGGCATCAGCCTCGCGTTCGCCCCGTCCCACTAGCGGCGCCGGAGTCCGCCGCCGTGGAGGTGTCGGGGTCCGCGGCGTCCACGGCGACCGTCACGATCGTCCGCACCTGCGCGATGATGTCCAACCGGTTGCGCACGAACTCGGGATCGGTCACCGTCCCGGTCGCCGGGTCGGTGTTGCCGGCCCCGAACTGCAGGACGGGCGTGTGCACATGCCCGCCCGGCAGCGAGGAGCCCAGTCCCAGCCGGTCGCGCAGGAGCGTCGCCCGGTAGGCGATCTCGTTGGAGAGGTAGTCACCGCCGCCCCCGGCCCGCGCGGTCGACCCCGGCGTCGGCCCGTCCGGGCGGACCACCGCCGCCGTGCCGCCCGCCGGTATCTCGGTCACGCTCGTGTTGTCGTAGACCGGGAAGCGGCCGGTCTCCGCGGCCACGATGTCCGCGTACGGCAGGGTCGTGGTCGTCCACTGGGGCTGGGTGGCCGGGTCGGTCACCGGGATGGTCCCGGTGCGGCCGACGGTGTCGTTGTCGGCGAAGCCGCCGCGCCAGGCCCCGTTGGTCCGCTCGATGTCGAAACGGCCCACGCGGCCCTGGCTGACGGTCGCGAAGAGATCCACGCGGGGCAACTGCTTGCGGAGCGTCCGCTCGACCGTGCCTTCGGCGAAGTCCTGCCAGCGGACGGGGAAGACGGCGGTCTCGACGCGGGCGAGCCCCTCGGCGGTCCTGATCACCGTCCCGTCGAGAGCCAGCGCCGTCGCCCCGGACGGGTTGGAGATCCGTACGTCCCGGTCCAGGGTGAAGGGATCGAAACCGGTGACCAGGATCCGCTTCACCCCCTTGTCGCGCTGCGGGAAGCGCAGCGAGTCCTGACCGCGCGAAGCCCTCTCCAACTCGCCCAGCAGTTGGGTTCTCTGACTGGCACTCAGCTCGAACCGCGGCTCCCAGCCGCGTACTTCCCGCGTCATCCCCAACCGCGCCCAGTACAGCGGCCGGTCGTCGTCCCGGCTGAGATCACCGCCCGCCGGACCCCGCCCCTGCGCCCGGTCCACGGCCCGCGTCCACAGCCGCCCACCCTGCCGTACGGCGATCCGCTCGGCCTGCGCGTACGACCGCGCCCCGTCCAGCGCCCGCGCGAACTCCGGTGCGACGGTGTCGAATCCGGACCGCCGAAGGATCTCCTGAGGCACGGCCCGGTCGAGGCGCTGCTCCTCGACGGTGGGGGCCGCCGCCGAAGAGGACGAGGCCGATGCCGCGGGCGTGGCGGAGGCGGAGGTGGGGGCGCAGAGACCGGCGAGCAGGGCCGCCAGTCCTGTCACCGCTGTGCGTGCCCGTCGGTGAGTCAGTGGGGAGATCAAGGCAGTTCGGGCCCTTCCGTCGCTGGTTCGTGCCGTGGGGGTGACGCTCCGGACGGCGGCAGTATCGCGTGACACAAGGGGCTCGCGCCATGCCCGGCGCCGCAGGGGACGCACGTCGCGCCCGGTGACGACGGGGTGTTCGTCGCGCCGCACACCGTCGGTGGGCGCGCACGTGGCGCCCGGCGCGGCTCAGCCGTCCGCGCCCCGCGTCGCCGGAATCCGTGCCGCCGCCTCCCGCAGTGCCCGGAGGAACGCGCGTCCGGCGGGCGACGGCGTCACTCCGCGAGCCGTCGCCGCGTACACCACCCGCCCGGCCGCCTCCTCGCCCGCCACCGGCAGCAGCACGACGTCCGGCCGCACGGACCCGGCGGCGAGCGTCGGTACCAGGGTGACCCCGAGCCCGGCCGCCACATAGCCCAGCTTGGCGATCCACTCCACGACGACATGCGCGATCCTGGGCCGGAAACCGTGCCGCAGGGCCGCGTCGAGAAGGGTTCCCTCGGGGTGGGCGTCGCCGGATATCCAGTCGGCGTCGGCGAGTTGGGGGAGCCGTACCGGCCCCCGCCCCGCGAGCGGATGGCCGACGGGGACGGCGACGTACAGCGGTTCGTCGAGGAGGTGATGGAGGTCGTACGCGTCGAGGGGCACGCGTCCCGTGGTCGACACGATCGCCAGGTCGAGCCCGCCCGCGGCCAGCCGATCGAGCAACGCGGGCGTGAACCCCTCGTCCCGGGTGAGCCGGACACCGGGATGCCGGGCCCGGAACGCGGCCATCGCGTGCGGGACGAGCGCCGCGTCCGCCGTGGCGAAGGCACCGATCCGCAACCGCCCGCCGGCTGCCTCCCGCAGCGCGGTCAACTCCCGTTCCGCCTGCCCCAATCGCTCCACCAGGGCCTCGGCGTGCGGAACGAGCACACGCCCCGCCTCCGTGAGCCGCACCCCGCGTGGCAGCCGGTCGAACAGTGCCGCTCCGCCCAACGCGCCCTCCAGGGAGGCGACCTGGCGTGAAACGGCCGACTGGGTCCAGCCGAGCGATCTCGCGGCGACGGTGAACGACCCGTGCCGCGCGACCTCCAGGAACACGCGCAGCCAGAAGGCGGACAGATCGGGGACGTCGGCCGGGTCGTGCGCACCACGACCCCCGTCCGAGCCATGCGCGTCATGCATGGCAGCCATGCTAGACATTCGCTTGTCGCATCACACGGCCGAACCTAGCGTCGAGGCCATGGAGATCACCCTCGACAACCCGCCGTCCGCGCCGCAGCCGCTGAGCCCCTACTACTCCCAGGTGGCACGCGTCCAACTCTCCGACGGCAGCGCCCTGTTGTACCTCTCGGGTCAGATCGCCGAGGGCGCCACCGTGACCGACCAGAGCCGCGCCGTCTTCGAGACCATCGCCGCCCTCCTGGCGGCGCACGGCGCCACCCTCGCCGACATCATCAACATCCGCACGTACCTGACCGACATCACCAAGCTCCACGAGTACGGCGCCGTACGCACCCGGTTCCTGCCGGGCACACCCCCGACCAGCATGACGATGGAGGTCCCGAAACTCTTCCAGCCGCAGGCCATGGTGGAGGTCGAGGTCGTGGCGGCGGTGCCCGCGAGAGGCTGACCTAGCCGGCGTCGTCGCCGGCGTCCTCGCCCAGCAGCGCCAGGAAGTCCCGGAACGCCCCCGGCATGTCCACGGCGCCCGGGTCCAGCAGCCACTGGTACTGCAGGCCGTCCATCACGGCCACCAGCAGCGGGGCCGCGCGCTCCGGCGTGAGCCCGCTCGGGAGCCGGTCGCCGTACTCGGCGCGCAGCACCTCGGTCATGGAGCCCCGCACCCGCTCGTACCGCTCGGTGAAGAACTCGCGCGCGGGGTGCCCCTCGGTGACGCTCTCGCCGAGCAGCGCGGAGAAGGTCTGCACGATCCCGGGCCGCATGGCGTTGTACTCGACCAGGGAGCCCAGCAGATCGAGTCGAAGCGGGCTGTCGGGGACGGCGTCCCACCGGTCCCGCTCCCTGAGGACGGCGACGAGCAGCGCGTCCTTGGTGGGGAAGTAGTGCAGCAGCCCCTGCTGGGTGAGCCCCACGCGCTCGGCGACCGCGGCCATGCTCGCGCCCCGGTAACCGCGCTCGGCGATCACCTCCAGCGCCGCCAGCACGATCTCCGCGCGCCGCTCCTCACCCCTGACGCTCCTGGTTCCACTGGTGCCGCTCATGTCGTCACCGTACGGCATCAGGGCCCACCGGACCGGAGCAAATATAACGGCAGCATAACGAAACCTACCGATCTACAGGTGATGCGTGCACGATGGCGGGGACAGAGACGGACTCGACGAGGAGGCACCGCGATGGCGGCAACCCCGGGCACCCATCCCACCCCGGCCGACGAGGCCCGCGAAGCGGCCGTGGAGAAGGCCCTCGCCAGGCTGGACCTGGACGCCAAGGCGAGGCTCCTCGCCGGCCAGGACATGTGGACGCTGCCCGCGCTCCCCGAGATCGGTCTGGCCTCCCTCGTCATGTCCGACGGCCCCATCGGCGTACGGGGAGTGCGCTGGACCGCCGAGGACCCGTCCGTCGCACTGCCCTCCCCGACCGCCCTGGCCGCCACCTGGGACCCCGAACTCGCCCACCGCGCGGGGGTTTTGCTGGCCCAGGAGGCCCGTCGCAAGGGCGTCCACGTCCTCCTCGCCCCCACCGTCAACCTGCACCGCTCACCGCTGGGCGGCCGCCACTTCGAGGCGTACAGCGAGGACCCCTACCTCACCGGCGAGATCGGCTCGGGCTATGTGGCGGGCGTGCAGTCCGGCGGCGTCGGCACCACGGTCAAGCACTTCGTCGCCAACGACGCCGAGACCGACCGCTTCACGGTGAACAACCTGGTCTCCGAACGCGCCCTGCGCGAGCTGTACCTGGCCCCGTTCGAGGCGATCGTGGCGAACGCCCACCCCTGGGGCATCATGACCGCCTACAACACCGTCAACGGCACCACGATGACCGAGCACCGTTACCTCGTGAACGAGGTCCTGCGCGGCGAGTGGGGCTTCGACGGCTTCAACGTCTCCGACTGGCTGGCCGCCCGCTCGACGACCGCGGCCCTCACCGGCGGCCTCGACGTCGCCATGCCCGGCCCGGTCACCGTCTACGGCGAGGCCCTGGCCGGCGCCGTCCGCGCCGGCGAGGTCACGGAGGCCGAACTCGACGAGGCGGTCCGCCGCGTGCTGCGCCTGGCCGCCCGCGTCGGCATCCTGGAAGGCGCCGACCCGGTGGTCACCGAACCCCCCGCCCCCGTCGACGGCGACGCCCTGGCCCGCGAGATCGCCCGCCGCTCCTTCGTCCTCGTCCGCAACGAGGCGGCGGGCGGCCGGGCGGCCCTCCCCCTGGAGCAGGGCACGACGGTCGCCCTCATCGGTGCCGCGGCCCGCGACGCCCGCGTCCTCGGCGGCGGCTCGGCCACCGTCTTCCCCGCCCACGTCGTCTCCCCGCTCGACGGCCTCACCGCCGCCCTCCCCGAGGGCACACTGACGTACGCCGTGGGCGCGGACCCCAACGAGGAACTGGGCGTCGCCGACAAGGGATTCACCCTGGAGGCCGTCTGCCGTGACATCTCCGGCACGGTCATCGGCACCCGCTCCTCGCCCAGCGGCCACATCCAGTGGATGGGTTCGGACCTCCCCGACGGCGTCACCCACACCACCCTGCACACCGTCGAGGTGACCGGCACCTTCGTCCCCCGCGAGACCGGCACGCACACCTTCGGCATCAAGGGCCTCGGCACCTACACCCTCACCGTCGACGGCACCACCCACTTCGACGGCGTCCGGAGCACCGACACGGACGACCCCTTCGTGTCGTTCTTCGGCGCCCCCGTCCCGCTGGCCCAGGTCGAACTGACCGAGGGCACACCGGTGCGGGTCTCCCTCACCCATGTCGTGGAACTCGCCGCCGACGCCCCCCTCACGATGCTCGCCTTCACGCTCTGCCACCAGGGACCGCAGCGCGACCCCGACGAGCTGATCGCCGAGGCCGTCGAGGCCGCCCGTGCCGCCGACACGGCCGTCGTCGTGGTCGCCACCACCGAGCGCGTCGAGTCCGAGGGCTTCGACCGCAAGGACCTCCGCCTGCCCGGCCGCCAGGACGACCTGGTCCGCGCGGTGGCCGCCGCCAACCCCGCCACGATCGTCGTCGTCAACTCGGGCTCCCCGGTGGAGCTCCCCTGGTGCGACGACGTGGCCGCCGTCCTCCTCACCTGGTTCCCCGGCCAGGAGGGCGGCGCCGCCCTCGCCGACGTCCTCACCGGCACCCACGAGCCCGGCGGCCGCCTCCCCACCACCTGGGGCACCCTGTCCGAGGCCCCCGTCACCCGGGTCGCCCCCACCGCCGGCGAACTCACCTACGACGAGGACGTCTTCATCGGCTACCGAGCCTGGGACAAGGAGAGCAGGACCCCCACGTACCCCTTCGGGCACGGCCTCGGCTACACCGACTGGACGTACGAGTCCCTCGACGTCAGCGGCACGACGGCGACCGTCCGCATCCGCAACACCGGCCCCCGGGCGGGCCGCGAGACCGTCCAGCTCTACCTGGCTCCCACGACCCCGGACGAGAACCGCCCGGCCCGCTGGCTGGCGGGCTTCGCCACGGTGGAGGCGGCCCCGGGCGAATCGGCGGAGGCCGTCATCGCACTCCCGCGCCGCGCCTTCGAGATCTGGGACGAGACGGCCGGCTCATGGGCGTACGTGAAGGGTGCGTACGAGGTGGCGGCGGCCCGCTCCCTCGACGACCCCCGCGTCACGGCGACGATCGAGGTCTAGGAGCGCCGCGGATCCTGGGGGCGGGGTGCGCGTCGACTACGCGCGCACCCCGAATCCGTACACCGTCTGGGCGAGCGATGGACACCGCCCGGCCGCAGCTCCGTACTCGGAAACCGCGGCCGGTTCGGCGCATCGGGAAAGTGCTGCGTCTCCAGCGCGATCCCGTCCCCGGGCCAAGAGCGAAACCCCAGGTCACCACGGAACCCCGGGTCATGACTCCTTGGCGCTGACGACCCGGTACGCGATCTCCGCGAGCCGCGCCTGCCCGTCCACGCTCGGATGGAACCAGTCCCACTGGCTGAGCTGGGCCTGCCCGAAGCGGTAGTCGAAGACGGCGTCCCCGTCGTAACGGCAGTGGCGGTCCTTCTCGCAGACCTCGCGCAGGACGTCGTTGTACGCCTCCACCCGGTCCTGGACGGCGTCGCGCCGCTCTCCGGCCGCCGTGGTGAGGGCGTCCGGGTCGGCCAGCATGGACGGACAGATGCCCAGCTTCCAAACCTGCTTGCCGACCGGGCTGGTGCGGCCCTCGGACCACAACCGCTTCAGATCCGGCACACTCGCCACGAACACCTGCGCCTTCGGCAGGCTGTCCCGCAGCGTCGCCATCGAGTCCTCGAAGTCCGCGCGGAAGTCGGCGACCGGCGTCATGGCGTCGACGGTCGCCCGGCACGCGTCGTTCGCGCCGACCATCACCGTGACCAACTCGGGCTCACGGGTCACCGCCCGGGCCATCTGGTTCGGCAGGTCGGCCATCCTGGCCCCGGTGACCGCGTAGTTCCAGCTCCGCCGAAGCGCGCCGGAGCGGCCGAGGAGTCGTACGGCGAGACTGTCGACCGAGACGTCGGTGCCGGTCGCCCAGGACACCTCGGGGCAGTCGGAGAGGACCTTGCACGCGTCGAAGCCCCGGGTGATGGAATCACCCACCGCGACGAGCGACTCGGGGGTGCTGTCCCAGGCGGGCGTCGGCGTGGGCGAGGCGGCGGCACGCGGCCCGGTCCCCTCGGGGCCGGGGGAGTCGCCACCGGTGGCGTCGCACCCGGTCACGGCCAGCAGGAACGCCGCCGACACCGCGCCCCACACCGCCCTCGCACGGTGGCGTCGCTTCCGCATTCCCTGGTCCCCTCGTCGGTCCTACACGTGCACGTTCCCACCCATGACAACGCGCGGGAGTTCCCGACACGGGGACCGACGGGAACGCTGGGGCCAAAGGTGCAACTGTTCCGTACCGCACACGCGTCCCCCCGGGTGAAACAGCGCCGCGTCCTGGCGTCGGCTCCGACGGTACGTCACACTCCTTGCCCCGCCGCACGGTAGCCTCGCCACGTGGCCGCCCTGCCACTGCCGTTCCGTCAAATGACAAGACGCCCTGCTCTGTGGAGGCCCCGGTGACGACACGTGGAGTCCTGTACGTGCACTCCGCGCCGCGTGCGCTGTGCCCGCACGTCGAGTGGGCCGTCGCCGGTGTCCTCGGGACCCGCGTGAACCTCGACTGGATCCGGCAGCCCGCCGCACCGGGCACCTGGCGCTCCGAGTTCTCCTGGCAGGGCCAGGCGGGCACCGCCTCCAAGCTGGCGTCGGCACTGCGCGGCTGGCACCTCCTGCGCTTCGAGGTCACCGCCGAGCCCTGCGCCACCGCCGAGGGCGAGCGCTACAGCTGCACCCCCGAGCTGGGCATCTTCCACGCCGTCACCGGCATCCACGGCGACATCCTCATCCCCGAGGACCGCCTGCGCGCCGCCCTCACCCGCTCCCAGCGCGGCGAGACGGACCTGGAGGCCGAGATCGCCAAGCTCCTGGGCAAGCCCTGGGACGACGAGTTGGAGCCCTTCAGATACGCGGGAGAGGGCGCCCCGGTCCGCTGGCTGCACCAGGTGGTGTGACAGCCGCTCAGCACACGCAAAGGCCCCCACCGTTCGGTGGGGGCCTTCACGTTCGTACGACCGCGACGGTGTCAGACCGTCCGGAACGCCAGCACCACGTTGTGCCCACCGAACCCGAACGAGTCGTTGAGAGCGGCGATGCGCCCCTCGACCGGCAGCTTGCGCGCCTCGCCCCGCACGATGTCGGCGTTGGCCTCCGCCTCGGGGTCCAGGTCGTTCACATTGATCGTCGGCGGAGCCACCCGGTGGTACAGCGCGAGCACCGTCGCCACGGTCTCCACCCCACCGGCCCCGCCCAGCAGATGCCCGGTCATCGACTTCGTCGCCGACACCGCGAAGTGGTCGGTGTCGTCACCGAACACCTTGCGCAGCGCCTTCAACTCCGCGATGTCACCGGCCGGCGTCGACGTCCCGTGCGCGTTGACGTGCACGATCTCCGCCGGGTCCAGGTCGGTGCGGTCCAGCAGGTTCTGCAGGGCGTGGGCGATGCCACGCCCCTCCGGCTCCGGCTGCACGATGTCGTGGCCGTCGGCGGAGATGCCCTGGCCCACGGCCTCGGCGTAGACGCGGGCACCCCGCGCCGCCGCGTGCTCCGCCGACTCCAGGACGACGACACCGGCACCCTCGCCGAGGACGAAGCCGTCACGGCCGGTGTCGTACGGACGGGAGGCGCCCTGCGGGTCCTCGTTGTTCTTGGACATCGCCATCATGTTGCCGAACGCGGCGATCGGCAGCGGGTGGATGGCGGCCTCGGTACCACCGGCGATCACGACATCGGCGCGGCCGGTGCGGATCATCTCGATGGCGTAGCCGATGGCCTCGGCGCCCGACGCGCAGGCGGAGACCGGGGTGTGCACACCGGCGCGCGCGCCGACGTACAGACCGACGTTCGCCGACGGGCCGTTGGGCATCAGCATCGGGACGGTGTGCGGGGAGACGCGGCGTACGCCCTTCTCCTTCAGCACGTCGTACTGGTCGAGCAGGGTCGTCACACCACCGATGCCGGAGGCGATGACCGCGCCCACGCGGTCGGCGTCGACGGTGCCGTCGTCGGCCGAGGTCTCCGTGTAACCGGCGTCCGCCCACGCCTCCTTGGCCGCGATCAGCGCGAACTGCGCCGAGCGGTCCAGTCGGCGGGCCTGCGGCCGGGGAATGACCTCGGTCGGCTCCACGGCGATCTGCGCGGCGATACGGACCGCCTGGTCGGCGGCCCACTCCTGCTCCAGGGGGCCCACACCGGACTTGCCGGCGATCAGCCCCTCCCAGGTGGAAGTCGCGTCGCCACCCAGCGGTGTGGTTGCGCCGATACCGGTGACGACCACGGTGCGATTGGTCGAGCTCACGGGAATTTTCTCCAACGGTTACGAGGATTCAGCGGCGCCACCGCCGGGTGGCGGGGCAACGGACCGGTCCGCGGACCGGGCCCGGACCCGATCCGGGGATCAGGCCTGGTGCTTGAGGATGTAGTCGGTCGCGTCGCCGACCGTCTTGAGGTTCTTGACGTCGTCGTCCGGGATCTTGACGTCGAAGCGCTCTTCGGCGGCGACGACGACCTCGACCATGGACAGCGAGTCGACGTCCAGGTCGTCGGTGAAGGACTTGTCCAGCTGGACGTCCTCGACCGGGATGCCGGCGATCTCGTTCACGATGTCGGCGAGACCGGCGACGATCTCTTCCTGGGTGGCGGCCATGTCAGGCGCTCCTTCGTAGTTTTCAGACGGTTTCGAGAGGGTGGGCGGCCCGCCGCGTCAGCGGCAGGTTGTGCTTCTCCCGCGCCGGACCGCAAGATCCGGCGCGGGTGCCTAGGGGAGGGTAACGACCGTCGCGGCGTACACGAGACCCGCCCCGAAGCCGATGACGAGCGCGGTGTCGCCGCTCTTCGCCTCGCCGGTCGCCAGGAGCCGCTCCATCGCGAGCGGGATCGAGGCGGCCGAGGTGTTGCCGGTGGTGCGCACGTCACGCGCGACCGTGACGTGCTCCGGCAGCTTGAGTGTCTTCACCATCGAGTCGATGATCCGCTCGTTGGCCTGGTGGGGAATGAAGACGTCCAGGTCGTCCGAGCTGATCCCGGCCGCGTCCAGCGCCTGCTGAGCGACCTTCGCCATCTCGAACACGGCCCAGCGGAACACCGCCTGGCCCTCCTGCGTGATCGCGGGGAACTTGACGTTGCCCTCGCTGTCGAGCGGGAGCTTCTCCAGGTCGCCGATCCGGTACTCGTTCCACGGGACCGTCTGCTTGATCGTCCCCGCCTTGTCGCCCTCGGAGCCCCACACCGTCGGGCCGATGTGCGGTTCCTCGGAGGGCCCGACGACGACCGCGCCGGCGCCGTCACCGAAGAGGAAGGCCGTGGCCCGGTCCTCCAGGTCGGTCAGGTCGGACAGCCGCTCGACACCGATGACGAGGACGTACTCGGCCGAGCCCTCGACGACCATGCCCTTGGCGAGGGTGAGGCCGTAGCCGAAGCCCGCGCAGCCGGCCGAGATGTCGAAGGCGGCGGCCTTGGCCGTGCCCAGCTTGTCGGCGATCTCGGTGGCGACGGCCGGGGTCTGGCTGAAGTGCGAGACCGTCGAGACGACGACCGCGCCGACCTGCTCGGCGGAGATCCCGGCGTCGGCGATCGCCTTGCCGGACGCCTCGATCGACATGGCGGCGACGGTCTCCTCGTCGTTCGCCCAGTGCCGGGTCTCGATGCCGGAGCGGGAGCGGATCCACTCGTCGGACGAGTCGATCTTCTCCAGGATCACGTCGTTGGGCACCACCCGGACCGGGCGGTAGCCACCCACGCCGAGGATGCGCGCGTACGGGGCGCCCTTGCTAGGCCTGATCTTCGACATAGCTCCAGGGCTCCTAGTTCCGGTGCTCGGCGATGAGCGCGCGAGCGGCGTCGAGGTCGTCCGGTGTCTTCAGCGCCACCGTCGCCACACCCGGCAGCGCGCGCTTGGCGAGACCGGTGAGCGTGCCGCCGGGGCACACCTCGACCAGCGCGGTCACGCCCAGCTCCTTGAAGGTCTCCATGCACAGGTCCCAGCGGACCGGGTTGGCGACCTGACCGACGAGACGGGAGAGCACCTCGGCGCCGGTGGCGACGGCCTGCCCGTCCTTGTTCGAGACGTAGGTGAGCTTCGGGTCCCCGGGTGCCAGCTCCTCGGCGGCCTTGGCGAGGCTGTCCACGGCGGGGGACATGTGGTG
This sequence comes from Streptomyces gottesmaniae, assembly GCF_031845845.1. NCBI lineage: Bacteria > Bacillati > Actinomycetota > Actinomycetes > Kitasatosporales > Streptomycetaceae > Streptomyces > Streptomyces gottesmaniae. The sequence goes on along the minus strand of NZ_JAVRFJ010000039.1, from coordinate 22,365 downwards.
CGTGTGGAAGGCACCCGCGACCTTGAGTGCCACCACGCGACGGACACCCTCGGGCTTGTCCGCCTCCAGCGCGGCCAGCTGCTCCAGGGTGCCGGCGGCGACGACCTGGCCCGCGCCGTTCACGTTGGCCGGGGTCAGCCCCAGCTTCTCCAGGTGCGGGATCGTCACCTCCGGGTCGCCGCCGAGCAGCGCCGACATACCGGTCTCGGTGATCGCGGCGGCCTCGGCCATGGCCAGGCCCCGCTTGCGGACGAGGGTCAGCGCTGCCGTGTCGTCGAGGACACCGGCGAACGCGGCGGCGGTGATCTCACCGACGCTGTGCCCGGCGACCGCGCCGGGCACGACGTCTCCCAGGGCGGCGGCGGACAGCAGTCCGGCCGCCACGAGCAGCGGCTGGGCCACGGCGGTGTCGCGGATCGCGTCGGCGTCGGCCTCGGTGCCGTAGTGGGCGAGGTCCAGCCCGATGGCGTCCGACCACGCGCCGAGGCGGTCGGCGGCACCGGGGAGGTCGAGCCAAGGAGTCAGGAAGCCGGGCGTCTGGGCGCCCTGGCCGGGAGCGACGAGTACGAGCACTCTCACACTCTCTCTTGGGGACGGCTCGGGCCGCCCGTGGGGACAGGGACGAAGAACACGAGGGGGTTTTGTAGCCCTCCGACAAAACCCTAGAGCTGGGGATCCCCATCGACCAGACGCCCCAGGATCAGCGCGATCCTCAAGGTGAAGGCCGAGCGTACATCGGAAGGCGACCAGCCGGTGACGTCAGTCACACGTCGAAGCCGGTAGCGCACGGTGTTGGGATGGACGAACAGCATCCGGGCCGCGCCCTCCAGGCTCGAGGCCTGTTCGAGATAGACGCTGAGCGTCTCCAGAAGAGCGGAACCGGCCTCCTCCAGCGGTCTGTAGATCTCCTCCACCAGCTGCTCGCGCGCACTGGGATCGCCAGCGATCGCGCGCTCCGGAAGCAGATCGTCCGCCAGAACGGGGCGCGGCGCGTCCTGCCACGCCGAACACGCCTTGAGTCCGGCGGCGGCGGCCTGCGCGGACCGGGTCGCGGCCAGCAGGTCGGGCACGATCGGCCCGGCCACCACCGGTCCCGCCGCGTACGGCCCGATCAGCGACTTCGCCACCTGCAGCGGGTCGTTGTTGCCGCCGGCGATCACCACGAGGCGGTCGCCCAGCACCCCGGTGAGCACCTGGAGCTTGGCGTGCCGGGCGGCGCGCCGGATGGCCTCCACGGTCAGTTCGCTGTCCCCGTCCGGGGCGGTGCCGAGGACCACACAGACATGGTCGGGGGAGTTCCAGCCGAGCGCGGCTGCCCTGCTCACGGCGCCCTCGTCGGCCTCGCCGCTGAGCACCGCGTTGACGACCAGGGACTCCAGCCGGGCGTCCCAGGCGCCGCGTGCCTCGGCGGCCTGCGCGTACACCTGCGCGGTGGCGAAGGCGATCTCCCGCGCGTAGACGAGCAGGGCCTCGCGGAGCACGCTCTCGTCGCCGGGGGCGGCGACCTCGTCGATGGCGGACTCCATGACCTCGATGGTCGTGCGCACCATCTCCACGGTCTGCCGGAGCGTGATCGCCCGGGTCAGTTCACGCGGCGCGGTCCCGAACACGTCCGTCGAGATGGCCTGCGGGGCGTCCGGGTGCCTGAACCACTCGGTGAAGGCGGCGATACCGGCCTGGGCGACCAGCCCGATCCACGACCGGTTCTCCGGTGGCATCGCCCGGTACCAGGGCAGCGTCTCGTCCATCCGCGCGATGGCCTGCGCGGCGAGGCTTCCGGACGACTTCTCCAGCCGCTTCAACGTCGCGGAGTGCGAATGGACGTACGGCGCGGTTGCGGATTTGCTGGTTTCGGGTTCGGGCACGGGACAAGACTGCCTCATCAGGACACCGACGTGCGGCGCGGGGGCGTACCCGTTTCCCACCCGGCGCCGCTTACCGTGGAGTACGTGATGGACCTACGGCGCGCCGGCACGCGCTACCCCGGTGGGGACCCGGAGGCCGGGATCGCCTCGCTGCACGCCTTCTCCTTCGGCGCGCACTACGACCCGGACAACCTGCGGTTCGGCCCGGTGATCGCCTGCAACGAGGAACGGCTCGCGCCCGGCGCGGGGTTCGACGAGCACCCCCACAGCCACACCGAGATCGTCACCTGGGTCGTCGAGGGCGAGCTGACCCACCGCGACACCACGGGCCACGAGACGGTCGTCCGCCCCGGTGACGTCCAGCGCCTCAGCGCGGCGGGCGGCGTACGGCACGTCGAGCGCAACGACGGCTCGGTGCCGCTCACCTTCGTGCAGATGTGGCTGGCCCCGCTGGACCCGGGCGGCGACCCCGCGTACGAGATCGTGCGCGGCATCGCCGACTCCACCCCGTACGCCCTTCCCGAGGCCGGGGCCATGCTGCACGTCCGGCGGCTGGGCAGGACGGGGGAGCGGACCGCGGTGCCGGACGCGGCACGGGCGTATGTGCACGTCGTCCGGGGTGTGGTGCGGCTGGGGCCGCACGAGCTGGAGCCCGGGGACTCGGTGCGGGCCGAGGACGAGAAGGGGCTGGAGCTGGTCGCCGTCGCCGCCCCGGTCGAGGTGCTGGTGTGGGAGCTCGGCGGGTGAGGGACCGTCAGTCGGCGATCGGCTCCTCGGCGTTGCGCCACACCGTGATGTCCACGGAGACGTAGTCGCTGGGGTCGCCGCTGGGCGCCGAGCCCTGGAAGGTGACCAGCCCGATGTGCCCGGTGTTGGTGCGCACGCACAGCTGGGAGCCCTGGGAGAGCTGGCCGAGCGTGACCTCCTCCGCGTACCGGGTCTCGCTGCGGCAGGTCTGCAGGGAGCCCTTCTGCGCGTTGTTCAGCAGGACGACCTTGTCGCTGCTGCTGCCCACGTGCTTACCGGTGATCATGTCCGTCGTGTAGTAGAGGTCGGCGTCGTCCTTGTAGGGCGCGTCGCCGGAGCCGTCCGGCTTGGGCGGGGAGTCCGTGAAGCGTACGTAGTAGTCGGCGGGGATGTTGACGCCCTTGAACGTGACCGGCTTCGGATCCGCCTTCGGCTCGGCCGCGGAGTCGCCGCCGGAGCCTGTCGAGGAGCCGCCGGACGATCCGCCGGAGGACTCGCTCGACGAGCCGCTCGACCCGTTGGTGAGGCCGTCCACGATCGTGGCGCAGCTGCCGAGCAGCCCCACCCCGAAGACCGCCGCGACACCGAGCCCGACCCACTTGCCGGCGTTGCCGCGCGGCGGGGGTGCGGGCAGCGGACGGGGGTGCCCCTGCGGAGGGACGTGGCCCTGCGGGTACGGCTGCTGCCAGCCCCCTTGCTGCGGGTACGGCGCGTGGTGCCCGGTCGGCACGGTGTGCGGACCCGAGGGCCCCGGCTGCGGGGCGTACGGCGCCGACGGCGGGCCCACCGGGCCCGGCGGGGGCGGGGTCGTCGGACCGGAGAGCATGGTCGGCGCCGCGTGCATGGTCTGCGCCCCGTGGTCCGCGGACGGCGAACCCAGCTGGGTGACCGGGGCGGTGGGCGGTGGGGCCTGGGTCGCCGGGGTGGCGGCCTCGGCCGCCCTGTTCCGCTCCGCCAGCAGCTCGGCCGAGGCCGAGACGCGCCGGGTGATGTCGGCGCCGATCGCCTCCGGCAGCCACGAGCCCGACTGCACGAGCGGGGTGGGCGACGCCTCCTGGCAGAGGGCGACGACCTCGGCGGGGGAGGGGCGGTCGGCCGGGTCCTTGGCCAGACAGCGCTCGATGAACCGGAGTTCGTCGGAGAGCCCGCTCAGGTCGGGCTCCTCGTGGACGATCCGGTACAGCACCGCGTGGGAGGGGCCGTCGCCGTACGCGCCGGACCCGCGTGCCGCGAACGCCGCGATCTGGCCCAGCGCGAAGATGTCCGACGCGGGCGTGACCGGCTTCCCGGCCGCCTGCTCGGGCGACATGAACGCCGGGGTGCCGATGGAGACGCCGGTGCCGGTCAGGGCGGTGGCGTCGGCGGCGCGCGCGATGCCGAAGTCGATGACCCGGGGCCCGTCGGCGGCGAGCAGCACGTTGGAGGGCTTCAGGTCGCGGTGCACGATGCCCGCGCCGTGGATGACCGAGAGCGCCTCCGCGACCCCGGCGAGCAGCAGCAGGACCGAGTTCAGCGGCAGCGCGCCGTGCTCGGCGACCGCCGCGTGCAGCGAGGGGCCGGGCACGTAGGCGGTGGCCAGCCAGGGCTGAGCGCCGTCGGTGTCGTGGTCGAGGACGGGCGCGGTGTAGAGGCCCTGTACGCGCTGGGCGGCCTGCACCTCCTGCTTGAACCGGCGGCGGAACTCGGGATCCTCGCTCAGCTCGGGCCGGATCGTCTTCAGCGCGATCGGGTGTCCGCCCGGCGTGTACGACAGGTACACCGTGCCCATGCCGCCGGAGCCGAGCCGTGCCGCGAGCCGGTAGCTCGCCACGGTCGTCGGGTCACCGGCCTCCAACGGCCGGAACTGCCCGCCCGCGCGAACCTCGCCCATGGTCTCCCCCGAAAGCTGTGCGGCTGGTGTGCACGGGGGACGTTAGCGGACGGATCGGTGCCTGTGGCCGTGCGGACCGGGCACCCACCCTTTCCGTGGAAGAGTTGTCGCTTCCTTCACGAATCAGGCACGGTTCCCGACCTCGGCGAGCACAGCGTCCGTGAACGGGGTCCACGCCTCGACCGCCCACGGCCCGAACGCCCGGTCCGTCAACGCGACGCACGCCAGCCCGGCGACGGGGTCGATCCACAGGAACGTCCCCGACTGCCCGAAGTGCCCGAAGGTCCCCGGCGACGACGAAGTGCCCGTCCAGTGCGGCGACTTGGAGTCCCGGATCTCGAAGCCGAGCCCCCAGTCGTTGGGGTTCTGGTGTCCGTAGCCCGGCAGGACGCCCTTGGTGCCCGGGTACTGCACGGTCATCGCCGCCGCGACCGTCCGGGGGTCCAGCAGCCGGGGTGCCTGCACCTCCGCGGCGAACCGCATCAGGTCCTCGACGGTCGAGACGCCGTCCTTCGCCGGGGAGCCGTCGAGCGAGGTGGACGTCATCCCGAGCGGTTCGAGCACCGCCTGCCGCGCGTACTCCGCGAACGGGATGTCCGCCGCCTTGGCCACATGGTCCCCGAGCACCTCGAAGCCGGCGTTGGAGTACAGCCGCCGTTCCCCGGGCGGAGCCGTCACCCGGTGCTCGTCGAAGGCCAGCCCCGAGGTGTGCGCCAGCAGATGCCGCACGGTCGACCCGGCCGGGCCCGCCGCCTCGTCCAGCTCGATCGCCCCCTCCTCGTACGCGACCAGGGCGGCGTACGCGGCGAGCGGCTTGGTGACCGAGGCCAGCGGGAAGCGGTGCCCGAGGGGCCCGTGGGTCCCGAGGACGGTGCCGTCCGCCCGCACGACAGCGGCGGCGGCGGTGGGAACCGGCCAGTTCTCGATCACGGCGAGGCTCTGCAGAGACATGTGCACGAGCCTAAGCGGCTCAGAGGTTCAGCTGCATCAAGGGGTCGGGCCTGCGCCGGAAACCCAGTGACGCGTACAGCGGCTCGGCCTCGGCGGAGGCGGTCAGATGGACGTATCCGGCGCCGACCTCGCGGAACCACTCGACGAGGGCCTCCATACAGGCGCGGGCGTACCCCCGGCGCCGGCAGTCCGGGTCGGTGGCCACGCTGAAGACGTGCCCGACCGCGCCCCGCGGGTTGCCGGGCTTGCCGATCCGGTAGTCGACCGTCCCCACCACCAGCGCCGCCAGCGCGTCGGGCCGCTCCGGATGGTCGACGACGAAGGCCGCGAACTCCCCGTCGGGGCCGTCGAGGCGGCGCCGCAGGACCGGCAGGGACTCGGTGTGCCAGTCGGTGGGACCGCCGTCTCCCGGGGGCCCCATCGAGTCGATCATCACTTGGCGCAGCCGGAGCACTTCCGCCGCGTCCGCGGCCGTGGCACGTCGTACGAGACTCATGTCCGCACGCTAGCCAGCGAGATCACGTCAAGTCCTCGCGTTTTCTCACCTGTTTCGCTTGCTTCGAGCGCACTCCAAGGTTTTAGCGTGGTGGTCATGACGGTGATGGAGACCACGAGTACGACGAGTGTCGAGAGTGCCACGAGTGCTGCCGGTGCCGACAGTTGCGCCGGTCCGCCGCTCAAGCCGCGTCGGCCGGACGGGCAGGACAGATACACGATCAGCGAGGTGGTCGACCTCACCGGGCTGACGGCGCACACCCTGCGCTGGTACGAGCGGATCGGGCTGATGCCGCACATCGACCGCTCCCACACCGGCCAGCGCCGCTACCGCAACCGCGACCTCGACTGGCTCGACCTCGTGGGCAAGCTCCGGCTCACCGGTATGCCGGTCGCCGACATGGTCCGCTACGCCGAGCTGGTGCGCGAGGGCGACCACACCTACACCGAGCGCTTCGACCTGCTCAAGTCGACCCGGGACGACGTGCTGTCCCGGATCGCCGAGCTGCAGGACACCCTGAGCGTGCTCGACCGAAAGATCAACTTCTACGCTGACGCCGGGCGGGCCCTGGCGTCTGAGAGGGCTTCTTGACTTCCTCCCCCGCCTAGAGGCGGGGGATTCCAGCGGTCGCCCGCTGGGGTTCCTGCTTCACCGACGACCGCCCCGTCCGGGAGGACTCCCGTTGAGGTCTTACGCCGTCTCCACAGGCAGACGCCGCCAGCCCGGCGGCCAGGATGTTGCGCGCCGCGTTCACATCGCGGTCATGCACCGTGCCGCAGTCGCATGTCCACTCGCGGACGTTCAGCGGCATCTTCACCGCGATCGTGCCGCAGGTCCCGCACAGCTTGGAGCTGGGGAACCAGCGGTCGATCACGACGAGTTCGCGCCCGTACCAGGCGCACTTGTACTCCAGCATGGAGCGCAGTTCCGTCCACGACGCGTCGCTGATGGCGCGTGCGAGCTTGCCGTTCTTCAGCAGGTTGCGGACGGTGAGGTCCTCGATCACGACCGTTTGGTTCTCGCGGACGAGTCGAGTCGACAGCTTGTGCAGGAAGTCGCGGCGCCGGTCGGCGATCCGCGCGTGCACGCGCGCGACCTCGCGGCGGGCTTTCTCCCGGTTCGCGGAGCCCTTCGCCTTCCGCGACAGCTCACGCTGCACGCGGGCCAGGCGGGCGCGGTCCCGCCGCTCGTGCCGGGGGTTGGTGATTTTCTCCCCGGTGGACAGCGTCATCAGGGAGGTGATCCCGGCGTCCAGGCCGACCGCGTTCGCGGTGGCGGGAGCCGGGGCGATCGTGTCCTCGCACAGCAGGGACACGAACCAGCGGCCCGCCGCATCGCGGGACACCGTCGCCGTGGTCGGCTCCGCACCTTCGGGAAGAGGGCGCGACCAGCGGATGTCCAGCGGCTCCGCCGTCTTCGCGAGCGTCAGCCTGCCGTCGCGCCACTTGAAGGCGCTGCGGGTGTACTCGGCCGAGGCGCGCGACTTCTTCCGGCTCTTGTACCGGGGGTACTGGGCACGCTTGGCGAAGAAGTTCCCGAACGCCGTCTGGAGATGGCGCAGCGCCTGCTGGAGCGGGACAGAGGACACCTCCGTCAGGAAGGCGAGTTCCTCGGTCTTCTTCCACTCCGTCAGCGCGGCCGACGACTGCACGTAGGAGACGCGGCGCTGCTCGCCGTACCACGCCCGAGTCCGCTCCTCCAGCGCTTTGTTGTAGACGAGGCGGACGCAGCCGAACGTGCGGGACAGCTCAGCCGCCTGCTCGTCCGTGGGGTAAAAGCGGTACTTGAAAGCCCGCTTGACCTGCTGCGTCACGCCTCACACCGTATCAAGTTCCGTGTGAGCGGCGGGTGTCGGCCGGTGACCGGTGCACGCCGGTCCGCCCTGGCGGCGAACCGGGCTCTCCCCGCCCTGCTCCGCAGGGCTTCGTTCCCTCCCCGGCCTGAAGGCCGGGGTATCCACGAAGGAGACCACCGATGACGAACGGCAGGATCGCCAAGGCACGGCTGGGCGCCGACGGCCCCGAGGTCGGAATGCAGGGCCTCGGCTGCATGGGCATGAGCTTCGCGTACGGCCCCTCGGACGCGGCGGAGTCCAGGGCCACCCTGGAGCGCGCGCTGGAACTGGGCGTCACGCTGTACGACACGGCCCACGCGTACGGCGCCGGGGAGAACGAGAGGTTCCTGTCCCCCTTCTTCAAGGCGCACCGGGACGAGGTCGTGGTCGCCACCAAGTTCGGTCTGGCCATCGACCCCGACGACCCGACGAAACGGATCATCCGCAACGACGCCGCCCACATCCGGGAGTCCGTCGAGGGAAGCCTGCGCCGTCTCGACGTCGACGTGATCGACCTCTACTACATGCACCGCCGCGACGTGGGCGTGCCCATCGAGGAGACCGTCGGCGTCATGGCCGATCTGGTCCGCGAGGGCAAGGTGAAGCAGCTGGGCCTGAGCGAGGTCACGGCCGCCGAACTCCGCGCCGCGCACACCGTGCACCCCATCGCCGCCCTGCAGTCCGAGTGGTCGCTCTTCAGCCGTGACATCGAGGCGAACGTGGTCCCCGCGGCCCGTGAGCTCGACGTCACCCTCGTCGCCTACTCCCCGCTCGGTCGCGGCTTCCTCACCGGCTCCTTCGCCAAGGCCGAAGACCTCACCGCCGACGACTTCCGTCGTCAGCAGCCCCGCTTCACCGGCGACAACGCAGCCGCCAACGCGGCCCTCCTGGACCCCGTCCGCAAGGTCGCCGAGGCCCACGGCGCCACCCTCGGCCAGACGGCCCTGGCCTGGGTCCACCGGCAGGCCGCCGTGCACGGCCTGCCGGTCGTCCCGATCCCGGGCACCCGCAAGCCGGCGAGGGTGGAGGAGAACGTGGCGGCGACGGGCATCGTCCTGGGCGAGGAGGACATGGCCCTCCTGGAACCGATCGCGGCCGAGGTCGCGGGCGACCGCTACGCGGACATGCGCTTCACCTCGGCGGGCAGGGAGTAGGGCCGACTTCTCGGGCGGGGGTACCGCAGTGCGCTCAGGGGCGCGGGGCTGTGTCGATTTGCGGCTCCGCCGCGTGGGCGCGATCAGCCACGACGCACCGTCACTGCTCCACGGAACTCCCCACGAACGGCGCATGGCTAAAGCTCAGCCAGCAACTCCGCCTTCTTCACACTGAACTCCTCATCAGTGACCAGCCCCGCCTCGTGCAACTCCCCGAGGTGCCGGATCCGGTCGGCGATGTCGGCCGGATCCCGCCGGGCCCCCGCGTCGGAGGGTGCCACCCCGGCGCCCGCACCCCCTGCGGAGCGCACCGCGGCGAGGACCGCGGCAGCGAACGGCAACGACTCGTGGACCGGCCCGTACCCGAGCCCGAACACGACCGCGGCCGGATCATGGTCCGGCTGAGCCGGCCGCTCCCCGGACGCGTCGCGGCGCAGCAGCCGCAGGTACCCCTCGAACAGCTCCGGCGACCGCCACTCGACCCCACCGAGCGCACTCACCGGAAAACTCTGGTCCCCGGCCTTCCACTTCGCCGACGACGCGCCCGTCCAGAACCATCGGAACGACACCGACCGCCCGTCGAACGACGCCTTGCCGTCGTACGCCTTGAACTGCAGCGGCACCTCCGGAGCCGCCACCAGGAAGCGGTCGACGGGATCCGACCCGGTCAGCCGGGCCCGCAGTTCGTCGGCGTAGTACTCCGCGAGCGTCTCCCGTTCGGCCGGCAGCACCAGCCGGTACGGGTCGGAGCCCTCCTTGAGCTGGTCGGCCGCCGCCTCCATCAGCGGATCGGCGCCCGGTCGCGGGACGGCACGCAGTACGACGGTGCCCCGCTTCCCGGGTGTCAGTGAAACCCCCGCGATCGCCTCCAGGGGGATGCGCCGCTCACCGAGCGCCTGGAAGAGCTTCGGCGTGCGGATCCCCCGTTCGAAGCGGATGAGCACGGAGTCGGACTCGAACTCCCAGGCGGCATGAAATCCGGCCAGTACGTCACCCATGCGGCTCATCGTATGCGGGTGACGCGGGGAAGTCCCGACCGAGGCGAACCGCACTTTTACCCTCCTCTACGCGCGTCAGGCCGCAGCGCTGTCGGACAGACCTGTCAGACACGCGTCGTTCTCCCGCGCGCACCGCACCGACTCGTACGCGCCGATGCCGATCTCGGCGAAGTTGTGGAGGCTCTCCGTGCCCGGCTCGAAGTAGCCGCTGTGCCCCCGGGCGTCGGCCGCCGACAGAATGCGCGCCCCGAACTCCGGGGAGACCGGGTCGGCGCCGTGGCCGAGCCCGCCGACCTCCAGGTAGGGCACGTCCTGGACCCAGTCGTCGGCGTCCCGCATGGCCCACACCCGGGCCGCCGTCCGCAGCTGGCCGACCGTCTCGGCACGCATGCCGGGGCTGCCCGCTACCGCGATGTCGGTGACCCGCGACGGCAGCGAGCGCGCGGCGACCCCGCACACCACGGAGCCGTAGCTGTGGCACACCAGCGCGACCGTGGAGTCGCCCGGCAGGTTCCGCACCAACGCGTTCAGCCGGACCGAGCCCTGTTCGGCCCGCAGCGCGGTCGCCGAGTCCAGGCCGAGGCCGTCGGGCGCGGTGTAGTCGGCCCAGGCGATGACGGCCGTACGCGTCCCGCGGCTCGCCGCGCGTTCAGCGTCGTAGAGCGATTCGGCCATGCCGACGGGGGCCGAGTACCGGCGGTTGGTGCGCTGGAAGTTGATCACGTTGGTGTCGACGCCGGGGACGACGACCGAGACGCGCTCGGCCTTGTCGAGGTTGCCGAAGACCTCGGCGACCCGGCCGTTGCCCTCGGGGTCGAAGGCGAGGATGTGCCGCTTCTGCACGGCCAGCATGTCGAAGCGGTGCATCCGGCGGCCGGCCTCGAACCGGCCGGTCTCGGAGAGTCGTTTGTCGTGCATGCGTTCGCGTTCGTGCCGGCTCTGCTGCTTCAGCGCGATGCGGTTGGCCCGGTAACGCAGTTGGACGGGCGCGCCGTTCATGTTGCCGACCGCGAGCGGGTAGCGGTGGACGAGCCGGGTGCGCTGCTGCGCGGTGAGCGAGGCGAAGAAGCCCGCGAGGCGGCGCGGGGGCGATTCGGCGTCCGGCAGTTCACGGCCGTCGAGGTGTCCGCTCTGCCACGCGGAGAGCGACGCCTGGAGCGGCGACTTCTCTCGGTGGCTGCGGATCGCGGTCCAACCGGTGGTCGCCAGCATCACGAAAACCACGGCCAGCGCCAGCACTGCGCGCCAGACGTTCAGTTGCGGGGAGGAGTCGAAGGAAGTCACTGAAAGGACACACTAAGAGAACGGAAGGGTCTCGCGTTAACCGAGTGAGGGGGATCACGTTTCGATCACGCCCCTTCCGTACGGTGCGCAGAGAAGCTCCCGGTGGCGTCTTCGTTGGCGTGTTTCAGTCAGTACGCCACTTTTCGGCCAGCGAGGGTCGCAGGGCGTCCAGGTGAGCGGCGGTCAGCTCGCGCATCGCCTCCATGCTGAGGTCGTCGCCCAGCGCCCACAGCCGCTCGGTGACGCGCATCACACCGGCGAACACCGCCACCGCCACGCGCGGCCGGGGGTCGCTCTCGTCGAGCCCCTCGCGCTCGGCGATGACCCGCTCGATCTGCCGCCCCATCTCGTCCGCCCGGCGCAGATGCGCGGCCAGCAGCGCGGGCGTCGACTCGACCATGCCGTACGCGCGCAGATGGAGGTCGAGCGGAACGACCTGCTCGACGACCGCGCCGAAGGCGTCCCAGCCCTCCAGGACGGCGTTGCGCATCGCCTCCAGCGGGGCCTCGTGCGCCGGCCGGGCGCGCATCGCCTCCAGGAAGTGCTCGTGGGTGAGGCTCATGAGCGCGAGCGCGGCCTCCTCCTTGCCCGCGAAGTAGCGGAAGAAGGTGCGCTGCGACACATCGACGGCCTCGGCGATCTCGTCGACCGTCGTCGCCTCGTAGCCCCGCGTCGTGAACAGTTCCAGAGCCGCCCGCAGCAGCGCGTCATGGGTGCGCTGCTTCTTGCGTTCGCGCAGCCCGGGCCGCTCCTGCGCCGCCGCCGTCTCCATGAACCCTCGTTTCCACCCGCCCCTGCGAGTGACGTGACAGTTACCGACTTGTGAACTCGTTTGTCAATTGTCAGTGGCTGTCATTAGCCTCGCCGCATGACTAGTCAGACCACTGTCGACAAGACGGGACCGGGGGACAAGGCGCCAGGCGTCCCGTCGGACCCGACGACGAACCAGGGCCGGGGCCTGCGCGGCCATCCCTGGTTCACCCTCCTCACCGTGGCCGTCGGCGTCATGATGGTCGCCCTCGACGGCACCATCGTGGCCATCGCCAACCCGGCCATCGCCAAGGATCTGGGTGCCACCTGGGCCGATGTCCAGTGGATCACCAACGCGTACTTCCTCGCCCTCGCCGTCACGCTCATCACCGCGGGCAAGCTGGGCGACCGCTTCGGCCACCGCCAGACCTTCCTGATAGGCGTGGTCGGCTTCGCCGCCGCCTCCGGGGCCATCGGCCTGTCGGACTCGGTCGCCTTCGTGGTGACCTTCCGTGTCTTCCAGGGCCTGTTCGGCGCGCTGCTGATGCCGGCCGCGCTCGGCCTGCTGCGTGCCACCTTCCCCGCCGAGAAGCTGAACATGGCGATCGGCATCTGGGGCATGGTCATCGGCGCCTCCACCGCGGGCGGCCCGATCCTCGGCGGCTTCCTCGTGGAGAACGTCAGCTGGCAGTCGGTGTTCTGGATCAACGTCCCGGTCGGCGTCCTCGCGGTGGCCCTGGGTGCCTGGATCCTGCTGGACCACCGCGCCGAGAACGCCCCGCGCTCCTTCGACGTCCTGGGCATCGTCCTGCTCTCCGGCGCCATGTTCTGCCTGGTCTGGGCGCTCATCAAGGCCCCGGAGTGGGGCTGGGGCGACGGCCAGACCTGGACCTTCCTGGTCGTCTCCGTCGTCGGCTTCGTCCTCTTCGCCTTCTGGGAGACGAAGGTGAAGGAGCCGCTCGTCCCGCTGGCCCTCTTCCGCTCCGTACCGCTCTCGGCGGGTGTCGTCCTGATGGTCCTGATGGCCATCGCCTTCATGGGCGGCCTGTTCTTCGTGACGTTCTACCTTCAGAACGTGCACGGCATGAGCCCCATCGACGCGGGTCTGCACCTGCTCCCGCTCACCGGCATGATGATCGTCGGCTCGCCGCTCGCCGGCGCGCTGATCACCAAGGCCGGACCGCGTATCCCGCTGGCGGGCGGCATGGCCCTCACCGCCATCGCCATGTACGGCATGTCGACGCTTCAGACCGACACCGGCAGCGCCGTGATGTCCCTCTGGTTCGCCCTCCTCGGCCTCGGCCTCGCCCCGGTGATGGTCGGCGCCACCGAGGTCATCGTCGGCAACGCGCCCCTGGAGCTGTCCGGGGTCGCGGGCGGTCTCCAGCAGGCCGCGATGCAGATCGGCGGCAGCCTCGGTACGGCCGTACTGGGCGCCGTGATGACGTCCAAGGTGGACAGCGACTTCGCGGGCAACTGGAAGGACGCCGGACTTCCGCCACTCGACGAGGCCCAGCTCGCCCAGGCCAAGCAGGCCGTCCAGCAGGGCGCCGCGCCGGTCGCCGAGGGCACTCCGGCGGAGATCGCCGCGAAGATCACCACGGTCGCGCACGACACGTTCATCTCCGGCATGAGCCTGGCGTCCCTCGTGGCCGCCGGGGTCGCCGCGGTCGCCGTCCTCGTGGCGTTCCTGACCAAGCGCGGCGTCAACGCCGAGGCCGGGGCCGGAGCGGCGCACATCTAACAGCTCCGCCACTGCTTCACGCGCGGGTTTCCGCCCGCGTTCGCCTATCAGGGTGACAACGCTAAAGATCGCTTCCACCCGGTACGCGCCGCAGGTCACAGTGGGTCAAGTCCTCCGCACGGCATGGTCGTTCGACCGCGGAGCGACCCGGGGGTCTGCGGCGCGCTGCCGGAGGGGGGCAGCGCGCGCAGCTCGGCTCCGCCGACCTTCCCTGGTTTCAACCACTCCGCAGGGGTACTCGCCACGTCGTACTCGAACTGACCGCGAGGTTCAGGGAGTTGTTGACTATGGCGGGCTTCGGACACGGTACGCGCAGGCACCCCCGATCACGTGGCCGGACGTGGTCACGGAGCGGGCCGGATCGCGCGACCCTCGGGATCATCGGAGTCATCTGCGCGATCGCCGGATTCTTCGTCCTGGGCATCGTCCTCGGACCTGTGGCGATCCTCTGCGGCTGGCTGGCCATGAACCGCACCTGGTCCGGCGCCCGCCCCGTCCCTGCGATCATCGCGGTCGTTCTGGGTGCCATCGACACCCTCCTGGCCATCATCTGGCTGTCGGGCGCGGCAGGGTCGGGAGTGGGTGTCTTCTGACCCGGGTCGCGCCGTAGGGGGGACGGGTTCGTTGCGGGGTGCGGGTGCGTGGGGCTTCTCGCGCACCCGCACCCCTGCTTTTCAGGGCGCGGGGAACTGCGCGACCAGCCCTCACCGGACCCGCACCCGACAACGCGCCCCATCCCCACCCCCACGGTCACCGGCGCCGCTCACGCACCCCCTCCGCGGACGCGGACACCGACTTCAACGACGCCACCTCCGCCCGCAACAACCGAACCTCCTCGGCCAGTTCGGTTATCGCGGCCGTCTGCCGCCGCTCCTCCGCGTCGTCCTTCTCGAACCGCGCTATGAACCACGCCGCGATGTTCGCGGTCACCACACCCAGCAGGGCGATCCCGGACAGCATCAGCCCGACCGCCAGCACCCGCCCCAGCCCGGTCGTGGGCGCGTGGTCCCCGTACCCCACGGTCGTCATCGTCGTGAACGACCACCACACCGCGTCGTCCAGCGTCTCGATGTTCCCGTCGGGAGCGTCCCGTTCCACGGACAGCACCGCCAGCGACCCGAACATCAGCAGCCCGACGACCGCCCCGCCGACATACGTGGTGAGCCTTATCTGCGAGGCCATCCGCGCCCGCTGCCCCACCAGCAGCAGCGTCGCCACCACCCGCAGCAGCCGCAGCGGCTGGATCATGGGCAGCACCACGGCCGCCAGGTCCAGCCACCGCGACCGTACGAACTCCCACCGCCGCTCCGCGAGGAGGAGCCGGATGAGGTAGTCGAGGGCGAACGCGCTCCACACCCCCCACTCGGCGACCTCGCACCACCACTGCACCTCGTCGCTCGCGTCCGGCCGGACGATCGGCACGGCGTACGCGACGGCGAACACCAGGGCCAGGCCGAGCAGGGGCCGCTGGGTGCGCTGTTCCCAGTGGAGCTGTGCCGATACCGATCGCTGCTTCATGGCGGCATCGTAGGAAACGTGAAGGGGTGGTGAACCCACCGGTTCACCACCCCTTGACACAGGGACCGAATGCTAGGCGTCGCCGCCGGCGGCTCCCGGGTCCGCCGCGGCCACGTCGAGCAGCTGGTAGCGGTCGATGGCCTGCTTCAGCACCGAGCGGTCGACCTTGCCCTCACGCGCCAGCTCGGTCAGCACCGCGACCACGATCGACTGCGCGTCGATGTGGAAGAAGCGCCGGGCCGCGCCCCGGGTGTCCGCGAAGCCGAAGCCGTCCGCACCCAGCGACTGGTACGTGCCCGGCACCCAGCGCGAGATCTGGTCCGGCACCGACCGCATCCAGTCCGAGACGGCCACGAAGGGCCCCTCGGCGCCGCTCAGCTTCTTCGTCACGTACGGGACCTGCTGCTCCTCCTCGGGGTGCAGCAGGTTGTGCCGCTCCACCTCGACCGCCTCGCGGCGCAGCTCGTTCCAGGAGGTCGCCGACCAGACGTCCGCCTTGACGTTCCAGTCGGCGGCGAGGATCGCCTGCGCCTCGACCGCCCACGGCACCGCGACACCGGAGGCGATGATCTGCGCGGGGACGGAGCCCGCCTCGCCGGCCCGGTAGCGGTGGATGCCCTTGAGGATGCCCTCGACGTCCACGTCCGCCGGCTCGGCCGGGTGCTGGATGGGCTCGTTGTAGACGGTGAGGTAGTAGAAGACGTCCTCGCCCGGCTTGCCGTCCGCGGTCTCGCCGTACATCCGGCGCAGACCGTCCTTCACGATGTGCGCGATCTCGTACCCGAACGCGGGGTCGTACGCGACACAGCCCGGGTTGGTGGACGCCAGCAGTTGCGAGTGCCCGTCCGCGTGCTGCAGACCCTCGCCGGTCAGAGTCGTACGCCCGGCGGTCGCGCCCAGGACGAAACCGCGTGCCAGCTGGTCGGACATCTGCCAGAACTGGTCACCGGTGCGCTGGAAACCGAACATCGAGTAGAAGACGTAGACCGGGATGAGCGGCTCGCCGTGCGTGGCGTAGGCCGAACCGGCGGCGATCAGCGACGCCGTGCAGCCCGCCTCCGAGATGCCGTCGTGCAGCATCTGCCCGGTCGGGGACTCCTTGTACGCGAGCAGCAGATCGCGGTCGACCGCCTCGTACTGCTGGCCGAGCGGGTTGTAGATCTTCGCGCTCGGGAAGAACGAGTCCATGCCGAAGGTGCGGTACTCGTCGGGCGCGATCAGCACGAAGCGCTTGCCGATCTCCTTGTCCCGCATGAGGTCCTTCAGGAGCCGGACGAACGCCATGGTCGTGGCGATCGACTGCTGACCGGACCCCTTCTTCACAGTCGCGTACGTCTTGTCGTCCGGCAGGGCCAGCGGCTTCGCCCGCACCACCCGGGTCGGCACGTACCCGCCGAGCGCCTTGCGGCGGTCGTGCATGTACTGGATCTCCTCGGAGTCCCGCCCGGGGTGGTAGTACGGCGGAGCCCCGCTCTCCAGCTCCTTGTCGGAGATCGGCAGGTGCAGCCGGTCACGGAAGCGCTTGAGGTCGTCGACCGTCAGCTTCTTCATCTGGTGCGTGGCGTTGCGGCCCTCGAAGTTCGGCCCCAGGGTCCAGCCCTTGACCGTCTTCGCCAGGATGACCGTCGGCTGGCCCTTGTGCTCGTAGGCCGCCTTGTACGCCGCGTAGATCTTGCGGTGGTCGTGACCGCCGCGGCCCAGGTGCAGGATCTGGTCGTCGGTCATGTTCTCGACCATCGCGCGCAGCCGGTGGTCGTCACCGAAGAAGTGGTCGCGGATGTACGCGCCGGTCTCGGTGGCGTACGTCTGGTACTGGCCGTCCGGCGTGGTGTTCATCCGGTTGACCAGCACACCGTCGCGGTCCTGCGCGAGCAGCGGGTCCCAGGAGCGGTCCCAGACCAGCTTGATCACGTTCCAGCCGGCGCCCCGGAAGACCGACTCCAGCTCCTGGATGACCTTGCCGTTGCCGCGCACCGGGCCGTCGAGGCGCTGGAGGTTGCAGTTCACCACGAAGGTCAGGTTGTCGAGGCCCTCACGGGCGGCGATCGTGAGCTGGCCGAGCGACTCCGGCTCGTCCATCTCGCCGTCACCGAGGAACGCCCAGACATGCGACTTGGAGGTGTCCGCGACACCGCGCGCCTCCATGTACCGGTTCATCCGCGCCTGGAAGATCGCGCCCAGCGGGCCGAGGCCCATGGACACGGTCGGGAACTCCCAGAAGTCCGGCATCAGGCGCGGGTGCGGGTAGCTGGAGAGCCCGTACGGCGCCTTGGACTTCTCCTGGCGGAACGCGTCCAGCTGCCGGTTGTCGAGCCGGTCCAGCAGATAGGCGCGGGCGTAGATGCCCGGGGAGGCATGACCCTGGAAGAAGATCTGGTCGCCGCCGTCGCCCTCGTCCTTGCCGCGGAAGAAGTGGTTGAAGCCCACGTCGTAGAGGGAGGCGGAGGACGCGAAGGTCGCGATGTGACCGCCGACGCCGATCCCGGGCCGCTGGGCGCGCGAGACCATCACGGCGGCGTTCCAGCGGGTCGCGTTGAGGATCTTCCGCTCGATCTCCTCGTTGCCGGGGAAGAACGGCTCGGCCTTGGTCGGGATGGTGTTGACGTAGTCCGTGCTCCGCATCTCGGGCACGGCCACGCGCTTCTCGCGGGCCCGCTCGATGAGCCGGAGCATCAGGTAGCGCGCGCGCTCACGGCCGCGCTCGTCCACGGCGGCGTCGAGCGAGTCGAGCCACTCCTGGGTCTCCTCGGGATCGAAGTCAGGGACCTGACTCGGAAGGCCGCCAATGATGATCGGATTGCGATCGGATCCGGAAGCCACGCTGTTCCTTAGCTGTCAGAGGGCCGCTCTTCAGTGGTTCTGCAGGGGTTCTTCAGGAGGTTCTCTGGTTGCCTGCACCGTCCCCCATCGTGTACCTCGGGGACGCAAACGTCATCTCTACCGAGAGGTAACCAGGGCGATTACCCGCTCGACAAAGGTAGTAAAGGTATTCGATGCTCGTACCCCCGGATGGTTGCCGAATGCGCAAAACGGGCAGAACGGTGTGGCGTGCGTCACGGGAGGCTGTGAATCCGCGTAGAGAGTTGCGGTGACACAGCCCGGATCGTCACCGTTTCGGCGGTCTCGAAGGCTGGGTACTTGCGCGATCCGTCCCGCCCGTGTGGACTACGGCCAATGCTTCGCGCACGCGCGTGGCTCATTCCCAGGGGGCGACCCCACTCGAACATGATCAGGAGGCAACCCGTGAGCGCGACCGCGGACCACGCGGAGGAGCGGACGAACCCTGCCGCGAGGCTGGGGTTCCAGCCCGAGCAGGTGGTCCAGGAGATCGGCTACGACGACGATGTCGACCAGGAGCTCCGCGAGTCCATCGAGGAAGTCGTAGGCAGTGAGCTCGTCGACGAGGACTACGACGACGTGGCCGATGCCGTCGTGCTGTGGTTCCGAGACGACGACGGCGACCTGACGGATGTGCTGGTGGACGCCACCACGTACATCGAGGAAGGTGGCTCGATCCTGCTGCTGACGCCCAAGACCGGGCGCGACGGCTATGTGGAGCCCAGCGACATTTCGGAGGCCGCGACGACCGCGGGGTTGTCCGCGTCGAAGAGTGTCAGCGTGGGCAAGGACTGGAGCGGCAGCCGGCTGGTCACACCGAAGGCGGCGAAGTCCGGCAAGAGGTGACATGACGCTGCCGCTTTGGTTCGGCAGGTTCGCCTGAGAGCTCGGTGGGTTCCGCGCGTCGGCGACCGCAGCCGGTCGTGACTCGTCACGCAGTTCCCCACCCCCTGGAGGGGGCCCCTTCGGGCCGCCCTCCAGGGGTTTGTCGTCTGTTGCGTAGGCTGGGTCACCCGAACAGTCCATGAAGGGACCCAGGTAGATCATGGCGATCCAGGTCGGTGACAAGGCCCCCGACTTCGAGCTCAAGGACAATCACGGCGCCACCGTGAAGCTCTCGGACTTCCGCGGCGAGAAGAACGTGGTGGTGCTCTTCTACCCCTTCGCGTTCACCGGGGTGTGCACGGGCGAGCTGTGCGAGCTGCGGGACAACCTCCCGAAGTTCGTCAACGACGACGTGCAGCTGCTGGCCGTGTCGAACGACTCGATCCACACGCTGCGGGTCTTCGCCGAGCAGGAGGGTCTGG
The DNA here is from genome assembly GCF_031845845.1 of Streptomyces gottesmaniae. Taxonomy (NCBI): domain Bacteria; kingdom Bacillati; phylum Actinomycetota; class Actinomycetes; order Kitasatosporales; family Streptomycetaceae; genus Streptomyces; species Streptomyces gottesmaniae. Next base: position 3,009 of record NZ_JAVRFJ010000039.1, on the reverse strand, counting down.
AGTACCCGCTGCTGTCGGACTTCTGGCCGCACGGCGAGGTCTCCCGGGCGTACGGCGTGTTCGACGCCGACAAGGGCTGCGCGGTGCGCGGCACCTTCATCGTCGACAAGGAGGGCCTCGTCCGCTGGTCGGTCGTCAACGCCCTGCCCGACGCCCGCGACCTGAACGAGTACCTCGCGGCCCTCGACACCTTGTGATTCTTCGGTTCCACACCCTGCGGGGAACGGGAACCCGTCACTAGGATCGACACGTTGATCCGACACCAACGCACGACGGGGCTCCCCGCCCCTGAAACCAAACGGAGGACTTCGTGGGAGTCAGCCTCAGCAAGGGCGGCAACGTATCGCTGACCAAGGAGGCGCCGGGCCTGACCGCGGTCATCGTGGGTCTGGGGTGGGACATCCGCACCACGACCGGCACCGACTTCGACCTGGACGCCAGCGCCCTGCTGCTGGACTCGTCGGGCAAGGTCAGCAGCGACGCCAACTTCATCTTCTTCAACAACCTGAAGAGCCCCGACGGCTCGGTCGAGCACACCGGCGACAACCTCACCGGTGAGGGCGAGGGCGACGACGAGCAGATCAAGGTCAACCTCGCGACCGTCCCGGCCGAGATCGAGAAGATCGTCTTCCCGGTCTCCATCTACGACGCCGAGAACCGTCAGCAGTCCTTCGGCCAGGTCCGCAACGCCTTCATCCGCGTGGTGAACCAGGCGGGCGAGGCGGAGATCGCCCGCTACGACCTCTCCGAGGACGCCTCCACCGAGACCGCCATGGTCTTCGGTGAGCTCTACCGGCACGGGGCCGAGTGGAAGTTCCGCGCCATCGGCCAGGGCTACGCCTCGGGCCTGCGCGGTATCGCCCAGGACTTCGGTGTGAACGTCTGAGTCACGGGGGAGGACCCCCGTGCATCACCGACTCACCACGTCCGGCGCCGCTGTCGACACCGACCGCGGCGCCGGACGCGCTCGTACGACGAGGGCGGGCCGCCCTCGTCGTACGGAACAACTGAACAGTTGAGCCACTGAAGCTCGAAAATCGGGGAGGACCAGCACCATGGGCGTCACACTCGCCAAGGGAGGCAATGTCTCCCTCTCCAAGGCCGCGCCGAACCTCACACAAGTGTTGGTCGGACTCGGCTGGGACGTCCGGACCACCACCGGAGCCCCCTTCGACCTCGACGCCAGCGCGCTGCTGTGCCAGGGCGGCAGGGTGCTGGGGGACGAGTGGTTCGTCTTCTACAACAACCTCAAGAGCCCGGACGGCTCGGTCGAGCACACCGGCGACAACCTCACCGGTGAGGGCGACGGCGACGACGAGTCGCTGATCATCGACCTCTCCCGGGTGCCGGCCACCGTCGACAAGATCGTCTTTCCGGTCTCCATCCACGACGCCGAGAACCGCGGCCAGGCCTTCGGGCAGGTCAGCAACGCCTTCATCCGCGTGGTCAACCAGGCCGACGGCCAGGAACTCGCCCGCTACGACCTGTCCGAGGACGCCTCCACCGAGACCGCGATGATCTTCGGCGAGGTCTACCGCTACGGCGGGGAGTGGAAGTTCCGCGCCGTGGGACAGGGGTACGCGTCCGGCCTGCGGGGCATCGCACTCGACTTCGGGGTGAACGTCTCGTAGCGCGATATGCGCAAAAGCCGGGGCCGTGTGGGGTGCGAGGGGTACCCGACTAGACTTCGGGTTCAAAGTTTCGTAAAGCCGCGCGCGGCGCGGGGGAACCCCGTACACACACGATTGGGTAGCCAGTGGTTCTGAAAACCTTCGGCTGGTCGTTCGCGGTCACCGCGCTCGGCTTGGTAGCAGCTGTTCTCTACGGAGGATGGGCGGCGTTCGGCATCGTCGCCATCCTGTCCGTCCTGGAGATCTCGCTGTCGTTCGACAACGCGGTGGTCAACGCCGGGATCCTGAAGAAGATGAATGCCTTCTGGCAGAAGATCTTCCTCACCATCGGCATCCTGATCGCCGTCTTCGGTATGCGGCTGGTCTTCCCCGTCGTCATCGTCGCCATCAGCGCCCAGATGGGTCCGATCGAGGCCGTCGATCTGGCCCTCACGGACAAGGACCAGTACGAGCAGTACGTGACCGACGCCCATCCGTCGATCGCGGCCTTCGGCGGTATGTTCCTGCTGATGATCTTCCTGGACTTCATCTTCGAGGACCGGGACATCAAGTGGCTGGGCTGGCTGGAGCGCCCGCTGTCCAAGCTCGGCAAGATCGACATGCTGTCGGCCTGCATCGCGATGATCGTCCTGCTGATCACCTCGATGACCTTCGCGACACAGGCCCACCAGCACGGCGGTGCCCACGTCGACAAGGCGCAGACCGTTCTGATCTCCGGTCTCGCGGGCCTCATCACGTATCTCGTCGTCGGCGGTCTCTCCGGCTTCTTCGAGAACAAGCTGGAGGAAGAGGAGGAGCGCGAGCACGAGGCGGAGGAAGCGGCGGAGCGCGAGGGCAAGCCGCGTTCGGCCGTGGCCCTCGCGGGCAAGGCCGCGTTCTTCATGTTCCTCTACCTGGAGGTCCTGGACGCGTCCTTCTCCTTCGACGGTGTCATCGGCGCCTTCGCCATCACCAACGACATCGTCCTGATGGCGCTGGGCCTCGGTATCGGCGCGATGTACGTCCGGTCGCTGACCGTCTACCTGGTCCGCCAGGGCACCCTCGACGACTACGTCTACCTGGAGCACGGCGCGCACTACGCGATCGGTGCCCTCGCCGCGATTCTCCTCATCACCATCCAGTACGAGATCAACGAGTTCATCACCGGTTCCATCGGTGTCATCCTGATCGGCTGGTCCTTCTGGTCCTCCGTCCGCCGCAACCGGGCGCTGGCGGCCGCAGAGGGAAAAGCTGACGCCGCCGACAAGGCGGAGGTCTCCTCGGGGGTGTGACCACCCGTGAGGTGAGGGCAGGCTCTGGGCGGGGCGGCCGACGAGGATGCGTGCTCGTCGGCCGGCCCGGTGGTGGGTGACGGGTCGAGTCGGGCGTTGTGGGGGGG
>NZ_JAVRFJ010000038.1:0-112216 GCF_031845845.1 Streptomyces gottesmaniae | reverse complement strand
TGATTCACAGCGTCCTCGCTGTGTTTGTTTCAAAGGAACCTCGCCCCAACCGAAGACCGGCCGGGAACGGGGTATCAACATATCTGGCGTTGATTTTTGGCACGCTGTTGAGTTCTCAAGGAACGGAGGCTTCCTTTGTACTCACCCAAGTAATTCCCTGGGCTTTCCTCCGGGCGCTTCCCTTCGGTGTTTCAAACTCTATCAGTGTTTTTCCGGCCCCCTGACCACCATCCTGCAGACATGCAGAAGACGATCCCGGGATAGGATCTCAACGATCTGAACGAGTTCGATGCTGCCGGGGTCGGACACAGAGTGCCGCTCGCCCCGAGGCAGGTCTACGACTCTACATCGGGCCGCGGAGCCCGTGCAAATCGCTTGGAGGGGTGGTCTAGACCTCTAATGCGGAGCTATGGTGCGGAACGGGTACTTCATCTGACCTACCCTGCTGCTCAGCGCGCCGTCCCGGGACAAGCGGGGACGGCGTCCTCATAGATCTCCACCTGGGAGGCTTCCCATGACCACCGTGACGTCCCCTCTCGCAGGACGCGCCATCGGACTGGCCGCCGTACCGGATCCCGTGTTCTCGGGAGCGATGGTCGGCCCCGGCACGGCGATCGATCCCGTGCGGGAGGCAGGGGAGGCCGTCGCTCCCGTAGACGGGGTCATCGTCTCCCTGCACCCGCACGCGTTCGTCGTGGTGGACGGCGAGGGGCACGGTGTGCTGACGCACCTCGGTATCGACACCGTGCAGCTGAACGGTGAGGGCTTCGAGCTGCTCGTGAACAAGGGCGACACCGTGCGACGGGGTCAGGCCGTGGTGCGCTGGAACCCGGCAGCCGTGGAGGCCGCGGGCCGGTCGCCGATCTGCCCTGTGGTGGCCTTGGAGGCCACGGCCGACTCCCTCACGGAGCTCAGCGAGGACGGCGAGGTGAAGGCCGGCGACACGCTCTTCGGCTGGCGGTGACCTCGAGGCCGTACCGGACGGCACGTTCCACAACCACCGCGGCGGTGGTATCCGCCGCACTATCGGAGACAGGTGAGATGGAGACAACGCTGCGAGGCGTCGGTGTGAGCCACGGTGTGGCGATCGGCGAGGTTCGGCACATGGGAACGGCGGTGCTGGAGCCGCCCGCCAAGCAGATTCCGGCGGAGGACGCGGAGCGCGAGCAGGGGCGTGCCCGTAAGGCCGTGGACGCGGTGGCCGCCGATCTGACGGCGCGCGGCAATCTGGCCGGAGGTGAGGCCCAGGCCGTGCTGGAGGCCCAGGCCCTGATGGCCCAGGACCCGGAGCTGATGGCGGATGTGGAGCGACGTATCGCCGTGGGGAGCACGGCGGAGCGTGGTGTCTACGACGCCTTCGCCTCGTACCGGGCGCTATTGGCCGGGGCAGGCGAGTACCTCGCGGGTCGCGTGGCCGACCTCGACGATGTGCGGAATCGTATCGTCGCCCGGCTGCTCGGGGTTCCGATGCCGGGCGTACCGGACAGCGACGAGCCCTACGTCCTCATCGCTCGTGATCTGGCGCCTGCGGACACGGCGCTGCTCGACCCGACGCTCGTCCTCGGTTTCGTCACCGAGGAGGGTGGCCCGACCAGTCACAGCGCGATTCTGGCGCGGGCGCTCGGGGTGCCCGCCGTCGTCGCGCTGCCGGGTGCCGGGGAGCTCGCCGAGGGCACGGTGATCGCGGTGGACGGCAGCACCGGCGAGATCTTCGTGAACCCGAGTGCGGAGAAGAAGGCCGAACTGGAGGCCGCCGCGGCGGCGCGGAAGGCCGCGCTGGCCGCGTCGAGCGGGCCCGGGGCGACCTCCGACGGGCACAAGGTTCCCCTGCTGGCCAATGTGGGTGGCCCCGCTGATGTGCCGGCGGCCGTGGAGGCCGGGGCCGAGGGAGTCGGTCTGTTCCGGACCGAGTTCCTCTTCCTGGACGACAGCAAGGCGGCGCCGTCCGAGGAGAAGCAGGTCGAGGCGTACCGCAAGGTGCTGGAGGCATTCCCCGAGGGGCGTGTGGTCGTGCGGGTGCTCGACGCCGGCGCCGACAAGCCGCTGGAGTTCCTCACCCCGGCCGACGAGCCGAACCCGGCGCTCGGTGTGCGTGGCCTGCGGACGCTCCTCGATCACCCCGAGGTGCTGCGGACGCAGCTGACGGCGCTCGCGAAGGCCGCCGAAGGCCTGCCGGTCTTCCTCGAGGTCATGGCGCCGATGGTCGCGGACCGCACGGACGCCAAGGCGTTCGCCGACGCCTGTCGCGAGGCGGGGCTGCGGGCCAAGTTCGGCGCCATGGTGGAGATCCCGTCGGCGGCGCTGCGGGCGCGGTCGATCTTGCAGGAGGTCGAGTTCCTTTCGCTGGGGACGAACGACCTCGCGCAGTACACGTTCGCGGCCGACCGGCAGGTGGGTGCGGTGTCGCGGCTGCAGGACCCGTGGCAGCCGGCGCTGCTCGACCTCGTGGCGCTGTCCGCCGAGGCGGCGAAGGCCGAGGGCAAGAGCTGCGGTGTCTGCGGTGAGGCGGCGTCGGATCCGCTGCTCGCGTGTGTGCTGACCGGTCTGGGTGTCACCTCCCTGTCCATGGGTGCGGCGTCGATTCCGTATGTGCGGGCGACCTTGGCGAAGTACACGCTGGCGCAGTGCGAACGGGCCGCTGCTGCCGCGCGTGCGGCGGACACGGCCGAAGAGGCTCGTGGCGCGGCGCAGGCGGTGCTGTCGGGCGAGTAGCCGGTGCCGACCGGTCGGCTTCGAGGGGCGCTTCACCTTCGGGTGGGGCGCCCCTCGCGCGTTCAGTGGGTGTGGCCGTGGGTGGCCGGGCCTTCCTTGCCGAGGTCGTCCCCGAGGTCGGGCGGGGTGCAGTAGTCGACGCCGGACTCCGGGGAGACGAGGTCTCCGGATTCCATGTCCGTGCAGTAGGCGTCGAAGACCTCTCCCGCGGTCAGGGGTTGGAGGTCGTCGCCGCGCAGACGCCAGCCGTAGACGCGCTCGGTCCGGTCCGGGGCGGTGGTGCGCATGACGAGTCCGCCCGGGCTTCGGGTGGCCATGCCGAGGGCCAGGACGGTGGCGAACTCCAGGGCTTCGGCCTCGTCGAGCCGGGTGGCTCCTTCGGTGTCCTGGTCGGCGTGGAGGACGGAGGCCAGTGCCTGGGGATCGGCCGAGACGCTGCAGACGAGGTGGCGTTCGCCCGGGCCGGCGCTGTCGAGGATGCGCTTGAGCAGGTGCATGGCGCGGGAGAAGGCCGCGCGTCCGATGTCCTCGCCGCAGGAGGCGCAGTCGCCGATCTGGGCTAGGCGTGTGGTGGCGTACTCCCAGGTGGCGAGGCGGACGGCTTCGTCGATCAGGTCGGGGACGAGTTCGGCGAGGGGCTGTCCCTCGTACGGGACGGCGGCACCCGTCGCGGCCAGCTCGGCGGTGAAGCGGGTGCGGCTGGAGGGGGTGTCGGGTTCGAGGCCGGTGTCGGCGCAGAACTCGGCGTATTCCTCGGGGTCGAAGAGGGCGACCGTGGTGTGGTTGCCCTGCGCGGAGAGGGTCCTGAGCAGGGCTTCCACTTGTCGGAGGTAGGTCGTGTGGTCGTCGAAGGCGAAGCTTCGGTAGCGCCGCATCGCGGTGAAGTCGTGTTCGTCGGCCAGCAGGCCGATGGTGCCCGCGATCTCGCGGCGCAGGACGCGTCGCATGCTCTGCTGGTTGGTGTGTGCCATGTCTTCCCCCTGTGCGAACGGTCGATCAATGCTCACTCACAGTAATCGAGGGCACTGACAACGCGGTCACGTGCGGGAATCAGGCTCGTTCGCGGGCCAGGTCCTCGTAGAAGCGCAGGAGGTCGAGGTTGTCGATGGAGCCGGGGTTGACGGCCTTTTCCAGCGGGGTGCCCTGGAGGAGTCGTTTGACGGGGACCTCGATGCGCTTGCCGGTGAGGGTGTGCGGGACGCCCGGGACCTCGATGACCTCGTCGGGGACGTGGCGGGGTGAGAGCTGTTCGCGGATGGTCCGCTTGATGCGGGCGAGGAGGGCCTCGTCGAGGGTTGCTCCTGGGGCGAGTTGGACGAACAGGGGCATCCAGTAGCCGCCGTCGGGCTGTTCGACGCCGATGACGAGGGACTCCTTGATCTCGGGGAGCCGTTCGACGGCTTCGTAGATGTCGGCCGAACCCATGCGGACGCCCTGGCGGTTGAGCGTGGAGTCGGAGCGGCCGTGGATCACGACGGAACCTCGGGAGGTGAGTGTGATCCAGTCGCCGTGGCGCCAGACGCCGGGGTAGGTGTCGAAGTAGCTGTCGTGGTAGCGGGTGCCGTCGGGGTCGTTCCAGAAGTGGATCGGCATGGACGGCATGGGGTTGGTGACGACCAGTTCGCCGACCTCGTCGACGAGGGGTTTGCCGCTGGGGTCCCAGGACTGGAGGTCGGTGCCGAGGCCGGGGGCCTGGAGTTCGCCGATGTGGACCGGGAGGGTCGGGACGGCTCCCGCGAAGCAGGAGCACACGTCGGTGCCGCCGCTGACGGAGGCGATCCACAGGTCCTCGCGCACTTCGTCGTGGAGCCAGCGGAAGCCGTCGGGCGGGAGCGGGGAGCCGGTGGTGCCGACGCACTGGACGCGGGAGAGGTCGTAGTCGCGGCCCGGGTGGACGCCGGCTTTGCGGCAGGCCATGACGTAGGCGGCGGAGGTGCCGAAGAGGGTGGCGCCGGTGCGTTCGGCCACGCGCCACTGGGCCCCGGTGTCGGGGTGGCCGGGGCTGCCGTCGTACAGGACGACGGTGGTGCCGGTGAGGAGGCCGGAGACGAGGAAGTTCCACATCATCCAGCCGGTGGAGGTGTACCAGAAGAAGCGGTCCTCGGGGCCGAGGTCGCAGTGCAGGCCGAGCTGTTTGAGGTGCTCGACGAGGATGCCGCCCTGGGATTGCACGAGGGCCTTGGGGAGTCCGGTGGTGCCGGAGGAGTAGAGCACCCACAGGGGGTGGTCGAACGGGACCTGTTCGAAGGTCGGCGTCACGTCCGCGGAGGTCAGGGCGGACCACTCCAGGGCGCCCTCGGGGGCTTCGGTGCCGAGGACGGGGATGTGGACCACGGCGCGCAGGGTGGGCAGTTCGCGGCGGAGTTCGGCGACGACGTCGCGGCGGTCGTGCTCCTTGCCGCCGTAGCGGTAGCCGTCGACGGTGAACAGGACGACGGGTTCGACCTGCTGGAAGCGGTCCAGGACGCTGCGGGCGCCGAAGTCCGGGGCGCAGGAGGTCCAGACGCCGCCCACGGCGGCCGTGGCGAGGAGGGCGACGACGGCCTGCGGGATGTTCGGGAGGTAGCCGCTGACGCGGTCCCCAGGGTGTACGCCGAGGGCGCGCAGTTCGGCGGAGAGGGAGCCGACCTGGCGGCGCAGTTCGGACCAGGTCACCGGTCGTGGTTCGTGGGTCTCGTCGACATGGAGGAGGGCCGGTTCCTCGGCGCGGGCGTCGGTCGCGCGGAGGGCGTGTTCGGCGTAGTTGAGGGTGGCGCCGGGGAACCATTCGGCGCCGGGCATGGTGCGATCACCGAGCACGCGCGTGTAGGGGGTGGAGAACCGTACGTCGAACCACTCGGTGACGGCCCTCCAGAACGTTTCGAGTTCGTCGACCGACCAGCGGTGCAGGGCCGGGTAGCCGCCCTCGGCGGGGGCTCCGTGATGTGCGGCCGCCCAGGACTGGAATGCGGTGATCCGGGCCCGGGCGATGCGTTCCGCGTCGGGTTGCCAGAGCGGTGAGGGGTTCGCTGAGGTCATGGGGCGGCTCCCGGGACTGTGCGCATGGTGTGCGTCGGACGCGCACGAGCAGGGGTGTGCGCATGACGCGGCTGACACGGACGATGCCACGTGATCGACTTCCGCACCAGGGTGAGCCGCTGATGGACCGCGACGTGAACATGTGGCACCACCCCGAGTGAACGGAAGTTGAACGGTTCACACGAGGCGGCCGGTCAGTGGCATGGTGAGCCACATGGACGGTCGTGACCTGGTGCGTTCGGTGAAAGCGATCGGTTCGGCGGGGGCGGCTCAGGGGCTGCGCACCGTGCGGGCCGCATGGCGCAGGAGGCGTGCCGACGCCGCCGCTCTGCCGGCGAGGAGTGCCGAGCGTGCCAGGGTGCCGGGTCCGGTGGTGGGGGTGGAGCCGGGGCCCGGCGGCGGGATCGTCCGGTTCAGCAGGTCCGAGCTGCGGATCACCGTCGATGTGCACGGCGCGCTCTTCTGGGGCTGGGACGGGGCCGGGCCGGAGCCGTCGTACGCGCTGGCGGGCCGGTGTCCTGAGCCGGATCCGCGGGTCGTGCTGGAGCCGGACAAGGACGGCGCCTGGCGGGTCGTGGCCGAGCGCGTGACGGTCGTCGTGTCGCGGCACGGTGCCGTGGAGGTGCGTACGCCCGGTGGGGTGGTCCTGCGGCGTGATCTGCCGCCCCGGTGGTGGGAGCCGGTGGGTGGGGGTGAGGCGCGGTGGGTCCAGCGCTCGGAGGTGTCGGCGGACGCGCGGTTCTTCGGTCTGGGCGGACGGGCGTCGGGTCCTCGGCTGCGGGACGGGACGTATCGGCTGTGGAACACGGACCCCGGTCATACGTTCGCGCCGGGTGACGATCCGCTGTACATCACGATGCCGGTGCAGATGGTGGTGGCGGACGCGGCCACGCATCTGGTGTTCCACGACACCACGTGGGACGGCACGGTGACGCTGCGCGAGGGCGAGGAGGGCGCCGGGTCCGGGCACGACCGGGCCGGGACGTCCGAGCTGCGCATGGACGGCGGACCGCTGCGCTGTTGGGTGATGGTGGGCACCCCCGCGCGCGTGCTGCACGCGTGGGCCGCTCTGACGGGGGCTCCGGCGCTGCCGCCCGCGTGGGCGCTGGGCCATCATCACGCGCGCTGGGGCTTCGGGAGCGAGCAGGAGGTGCGGCGGATCGTCGCGGGCTACCGGGAGCACGGTCTGCCGCTCGACGCGGTCCATCTGGACATCGACCACTACGACTCCCACCGGGTCTTCACGGTCGACACGGAGAACTTCCCGAAGCTGTCGGTGCTCGCCGACGAGTTGCGGCGGGAGGGGATCCGGCTGGTGTCGATCGTCGACGCGGCGGTCGGCGCGCGGCCGGGCGACGCGGTGTACGACAGCGGGACGGCCGAGGACGCGTTCGTGCGGGATGTCGGCGGGAAGGTCGTGGAGGGGCTGGTGTGGCCCGGGACGTCGGTCTTTCCGGACTTCACGCGCGCGCGTACGCGCGTGTGGTGGGGTGGTCTCTACGAGGAGCGCCTGGCGCAGGGCTTCGCGGGGTTCTGGCACGACATGAACGAGCCGACGTCGTTCACGGCGTTCGGGGAGAACACGCTGCCCCGGTCGGCCCGGCACGATCTGGAGGGCCGGGGTGGTGATCACCGCGAGGCGCACAACGTGTACGCGCTCTGCATGGCCCGCGCCGGGTACGAGGGGCTGCGTGAACTGGTGCCCGAGGAGCGGCCGTTCGTCTTCTCGCGCTCCGGGTGGGCCGGTATGCAGCGCTACGGCGGGACGTGGTCCGGGGATGTGGCGACGGGCTGGCCGGGGCTGCGGGCGTCGCTCTCGCTGGTGATGGGGCTGGGGCTGTGCGGGGTGCCGTACTCGGGGCCGGACGTGGGCGGGTTCGACGGGAGTCCGTCGCCGGAGCTGTATCTGCGGTGGTTCCAGCTCGGCGCGTACCTGCCGCTGTTCCGTACGCACGCGAGTCTGCGGGCGGGGCGGCGGGAGCCGTGGGAGTTCGGGGACGAGATCGTCGAGCACGCGCGCGTGGCGCTCGTCGAGCGGCGGCGGCTGTCGCCCTACTTCATGACGCTGGCCCATCTGGCGCGTCGTACGGGGGCGCCCTATGTGCGCCCGTTGTGGTGGGGTGCGCCCGAGGACCGGACGCTGCGCGACTGCGAGGACGCGTTTCTCCTCGGTGACTGTCTGCTGGTGGCGCCGGTGCTGGATCCGGGGGTGGACCGGCGTGCGGTGCAGCTGCCGCGGGGCCGTTGGTACGACACGGCGACCGGGCGGGCGTACGAGGGGCCGGGGACGGTCCTGCTGGAGGCGCCGCTGTCGCGTGTCCCGGTGCTCGCGCGCGCGGGTGCCGTGATGCCGGTCCGGGGCGCCGACGGCGGCCTGGAGCTGGAGGTGTGGGCACCCGCGCCCGGGCGGACGGGGGGCGGGCTCGTGGTGCCGGACGCGGGCGACGGCTGGGACGAGCCGGAGGTCGAGCGGTACACGGCGCGTTGGGAGGGGCCGCGGCTGGTCGTGGAACGGGAGGGGGACGAGGGGCCGGTCGAGCCCGGGTATCCCGTGCGGGTACGCGGGCTCGACCGGGAGTGAGCCCGGGTACGGCTCAGGTGTGGCTTCGGCTCAGATGTAGCGGCCGTCGAAGAACGCCTGGACGGCCAGGGTGTGCAGGGGGAAGGCGAGTTCGGTGGGCCTGCGCAGCAGGTGCCAGCCCTCCGTCTCGTCGGTGGGGACGGGCGTCGGGAGGCCCGAGGCCGGGCGCTCCGGCAGGAGCCCGAAGAGCAGGAGATGACCTGCGGGCGAGCTCATGGCGTCGGCGAGGCGTACGTCGCGGTCGGCCACGCAGATGCCCGTCTCCTCCTTGAGTTCACGGACGACGGCGTGCCGCCAGTCCTCCCGGTGGTCGATGAAGCCGCCGGGCAGGGCGGTGCCCCCGCGCGCGGGAGCGATGGTCCGTGTGATCACGACGAGGGCGGTGCCCTTGGTGTCGTACACGGGCTGGAGGGCCACCGCGACGGGGAGCGGATTGCGGTAGGCCACTGTGTGGCAGGCCTCGCAGGTGCGGGGCCAGCCGGACACGCCCTCTCCGTAGGGCGCTCCGCAGCTCGAACAATGCGAGTCGGGTGCGAAGTTGGCGGTTGGGTGTTGATTCGCGGACACGCGGCGGACTGTATCCGATCATCTGCTGGTCGTCTCGTCGGGGCGGCTCAATGCGCCACACGGCGGGCCCGTCGGCATGGGTGAGGGCCGGCCGGAACCACCCCCGTGGGCCCCGGCCGGCCCTCCCGATACTCCGACGCCGGGCGGGGCTCGTTGGTTCTCCCGGGGCCTGCCCAATTCGGGATGGCCGTGCCAGACTCCTGACGGACCATCAGATCTGATGCGCCGGGAGGAACCTTGTCGCGGAGTCGCACACCTGTGGTCGCGGGCTGGTTCACCGGGGAGGGCGAGCAGTTTCGGCTCCTCGGCACGCGCTGTTCGGCGTGTGCCTCGGTGTTCTTCCCCCGTGAGGACGTCTTCTGTCGCAATCCGGGCTGTCCGGGCGGTGAGCTGCGCGAGGTCCCGCTGTCGCGCCGGGGCCGGGTCTGGTCGTACACGGACGGCCGGTACCGGCCTCCGTCGCCCTATGTGTCCGATCCGGAACTTCCGTGGGAGCCGTACGCGTTGATCGCTGTGGAACTGGCCGAGGAACGCCTGGTGGTGCTGGGTCAGGCGGTTCCCGGGATCACCGTCGCCGACCTCGCGGTGGGCATGGAGGTGGAGGTCGTCCCGGGGGTCCTGAACGAGGACGCGGAGACGACCTGGACGACCTGGCAGTGGCGGCCGACGGGGGTGGCCGTATGACGGGCGAGGTGGCGGTGCTGGGCGCGGGCATGCACCCGTGGGGCAAGTGGGGCAGGAGTTTCGTCGAGTACGGGACGGTGGCCGCGCGTGCGGCGCTGGCCGACGCGGGGCTCGACTGGCGGGACGTCGGCTCGGTCGTCGGCGCGGACACGGTGCGAGGCGGTTATCCGGGCTATGTGGCGGGGGCGACCTTCGCGAGGGCGCTGGGCTGGCAGGGGGCCCGGGTCACGAGCGTGTACGCGGCCTGTGCGTCCGGGGCGCAGGCGGTGGGCACGGCGCGGGCCCAGATCCTCGCCGGTCTCGCGGACGTGGTGCTGGTGGTGGGTGCGGACTCGGCTCCGAAGGGGTTCTTCCGGCCGGCGGGCGGGGATCGGGCGGACGATCCGGACTGGTTGCGGTTCCGGGTCCTCGGGGCCACCAATCCGACGTACTTCGGGCTGTACGCGCGACGGCGGATGGCGGTGCACGGGGACACTCCGGAGGACTTCGCGCGGGTCAAGGTGAAGAACTCCGCGATGGGGGCGCTCAATCCGTACGCGCGCTATCGCAAGCGGGTCACCGCCGAGGAGGTCGCGGCCTCGGCCGTGGTCGCCGATCCGCTGCGGCTGCTCGACATCTGTGCGACCTCGGACGGGGGTGCGGCGCTCGTGCTGTCCAGCATGGATTTCGCACGGCGGCACGGGGTGGCCGAGCCGGTGCGGATACGGGCGGTGTCCACGGTCACGCCCCGCTACCCCAACACGGTGCTGGATCTGCCGGACATCGCCACGGACTCGTCGGTCGCGGTGCCGCCACCGGACGAGACGTTCCGGGCGTCGATCGCGCGGGCGGCGTACGAGGAGGCGGGGGTCGGGCCCGAGGATCTCTCGTGCGCCGAGGTCTACGACCTGTCCACCGCGCTGGAGTTGCAGTGGTACGAGGATCTGGGACTGTGCGGTGAGGGCGAGGCCGCGAAGCTGTTGCGGGACGGTGTGACGGCGTCGGGCGGCCGGACACCGGTGAACTCCAGTGGGGGGTTGGCCTCGTTCGGGGAGGCGGTTCCGGCGCAGGCGATCGCCCAGGTGTGCGAGCTGGTCCGGCAGTTGCGGGGCGAGGCGACCGATCGGCAGGTCGAGGGGGCGCGGGTGGGGATCAGCGCCAACCAGGGCCTGTTCGGGCACGGGTCCGCGGTGATCGCGGTTCGGTGAGGGGGCTTCGGTGCGCGCGGTCGGGTGACCACGGCTGGGTGACCAGGGCTGGGTGGGGGCTCCGTGCTCGCGCTTGCGTGATCGACTGCGTCGCTGGGCGCGGTCGCCGTGCGGGGGCGTGCTGTTCGCGCCGACGTGTGCGCCCGGTAGGCGCCTTCAACCGTTGTTGTGCTTGTCCTTGACGCCCCCTGGGTGCCGGTGAACACTTCCGGTGTCGGTCGGCATCGCCGGATTCGGGCGTCTTTGTGCACCGCGCCGCTCGGGCTCCCCGCCTGCAACGGGCCATCCCCCACGGGCGATGCGGCCACGACGGCACGCTCGTCACGGAGGTCCGGGGCCGATCGCTCCGGACCGGGGCCAAGGAGCCGCCATGAGCAACGGAGACATATTCGTCGGTGAGGTCATCGGTACGGCGATCCTGATTCTCTTCGGCGCCGGAGTGTGCGCCGCCGTCACTCTCAGGTTCTCCAAGGCGAGGGCGTCGGGCTGGATCGTCATCGCGTTCGGCTGGGGCTTCGCCGTGCTGGCGGGCGCCTACACCGCCGCTCCCCTGTCGGGCGGCCACCTCAACCCGGCGGTGACCCTCGGGATCGCGGTCGACACGGAGACCTGGGACAAGGTGTGGGTGTATCTGCTCGGCCAGCTGGTCGGTGCGATGCTCGGCGCCGTGCTCGCCTATCTCGTCTATCTGGCGCAGTTCCAGGCGAACGTCCGCAAGGAGGGCACCACGGAGGGCACGGCGGACGAGCCGACGCCGACCCTCGGGATCTTCTCCACCATCCCGGAGATCCGTAACCCGGTCGCCAACCTGATCACGGAGATCATCGCGACGATCGCCCTGGTGCTGCCGATCCTCGCCTTCGGCCGGAACACGGGCATCGGTATCGGCCAGATCCCCGGCGAGGAGGCCGGGATCTACGGTTCCGGCATCTCGATCCTGCTGGTGGCGTTCCTGGTCGTCGGCATCGGCCTCTCCCTGGGCGGGCCCACCGGCTACGCCATCAACCCGGCCCGTGACCTCGGCCCGCGCATCGTGCACACCTTCCTGCCGATCCCCAACAAGGGCACCTCGGACTGGGGTTACGCCTGGGTCCCGGTCGTCGGCCCCCTGGTCGGCGGGGTCCTCGCGGGCCTCGTCTACAACGCAGCCTTCTGACGCACCGCCGTACGACGTGAATCGACGCAAGACGTGAGGGGATGTCATGCCGGACAACGCCCAGAAGTACGTCGCCGCCATCGATCAGGGCACCACTTCGAGCCGTTGCATCATCTTCGACCAGGGCGGCGCCATCGTCGCCGTCGACCAGCGGGAGCACCGCCAGATCTTCCCCAAGCCGGGGTGGGTGGAGCACGACGCCACGGAGATCTGGTCGAAGGTGCAGGCGGTCGTCGCCGGGGCCATCGCCAAGGCGGGCCTGCGGGCGGAGCAGATCAGCGCGCTCGGCATCACCAACCAGCGGGAGACGACGGTCCTGTGGGACCGGGCCACGGGCAAACCCGTGCACAACGCGATCGTCTGGCAGGACACCCGTACCTCGGCGCTGTGCAACGAACTCGGCGGCACGGACGGGCAGGATCGCTTCCGTGAGCAGACCGGTCTGCCCCTGGCCAGCTACTTCTCCGGACCGAAGGCCGCCTGGCTGCTCGACAACGTGCCCGGCCTGCGCACTCGTGCCGAGCGCGGCGAGATCGCCTTCGGCACGATCGACTCCTGGCTGATCTGGAACCTCACCGGCGGAACGGACGGCGGCCGGCACGTCACCGATGTCACCAACGCCGGACGCACCATGCTGATGAACCTGGAGACCCTCCAGTGGGACGCCTCGATCCTCTCCGCGATGAACGTCCCGGAGGCGATCCTGCCGGAGATCCGGTCCTCCGCCGAGGTGTACGGCACCGCCGTGGGCCCCCTCGCCGGCGTTCCCGTCGCCTCTGCCCTGGGCGACCAGCAGGCTGCGGTGTTCGGCCAGGCCTGCTACGACGTGGGGACGGCGAAGAACACCTACGGCACCGGAAGCTTCCTGCTGCTCAACACCGGGAACCGGCCCGTGCCGTCGAAGAACGGGCTGCTCACCACCATGGGGTACAAGATCGGCGGCGAGGCTCCGGTGTACTGCCTGGAGGGGTCGATCGCGATCACGGGCGCCCTGGTGCAGTGGTTCCGCGACCAACTCGGCATCATCCGTACCGCCGACGAGATCGAGCCGCTGGCGGCGAGCGTCGACGACAACGGCGGCGCGTACATCGTGCCCGCGTTCTCGGGTCTGTTCGCCCCCTACTGGCGCTCGGACGCGCGGGGCGTGGTGACCGGGCTGACGAGGTACGTCACGAAGGCGCATCTCGCGCGCGCGGTGCTGGAGGCGACGAGCTGGCAGACGCGGGAGGTGGTGGACGCCATGTTCCAGGACTCGGGGGTGACCATCACGACGCTCAAGGTCGACGGCGGTATGACCAAGAACAACCTGCTGATGCAGCACCAGGCGGACGTCCTGGGCGTGCCGGTGATCCGGCCCCAGGTCTCGGAGACGACCTGCCTGGGGGCCGCGTACGCCGCCGGTCTCGCGACCGGGGTGTGGAACGACCTGGACGAGCTGAAGTCGCACTGGCAGAGGGACGTCGAGTGGACGCCCGCCATGGAGGCGTCCGTGCGCGACCGCGAGTACCACAACTGGCGCAAGGCGGTGGAGAAGAGCCTCGGCTGGCATGAGGACGACGCCGACTGACGGCACGCGCGTACGGCGGCGTCGGCGTCAGCGGCGGCGTCGAACGGGGCTCCACGCGCGCGTGCCCCATGAAGCCACGGTTCGTACCCCTGTCGGCGGGGGTACGGACCGTGCCTCAGGTGGTGACGGTCTGGCGGTGTCCCGACGCGTGGGCCATCGCGTGCCGGACGACGGCGACGAGGACGTCCTTGACCGAGTCCCGCTGTCGGGCGTCGCACAGGACGACCGGCACCTCGGGATCGAGGTCGAGGGCCTGGCGTACCGTCTCGGCGGGGTAACGCGCGGCGTCCTCGAAGCAGTTGACGCCGATCACGAAGGGTATGGAGCGCCGCTCGAAGTAGTCGACGGCGGCGAAACAGTCCTCCAGGCGGCGTGTGTCGACAAGGACGACGGCCCCGAGGGCGCCGGAGGCGAGTTCGTCCCAGAGGAACCAGAACCGGTCCTGCCCGGGGGTGCCGAACAGGTACAGGACGAGGTCTTCGCGCAGGGTGATGCGGCCGAAGTCCATGGCGACGGTGGTCGTCGTCTTGTTCTCCACACCGCTGGTGTCGTCGACCGGGCGGCCCGCCTCGGTGAGCACCTCCTCGGTGCGCAGTGGCTTGATCTCGCTGACCGCGCCGACGCAGGTGGTCTTGCCCACGCCGAAGCCGCCGGCCACGAGGATCTTCAGCGTGACGGGCTCTACCGGGGGTGTGCCGCGCTCAGTACGCCCGAGGATCATCGGTCTTTCTCCTGCTGGATGGGTTTGTCTCTCACGTGTTCGCTCAGCCTCCGTGTCGCTCAGAGCGCCCGGAGGCCGTTGATGACGTCGCGCAGGATGCTCTCGTCCACCAGCTCGGCAGGCGGTACGGGGCGGGTCACGTGGACGAGTTCCTCGTCCACGAGGTCTCCGACGAGGACGCGGACCACCCCGACGGGGAGGTCCAGGTCGGCGGCCAGTTCGGCCACCGACTGAGGGGTGTCGCGGCAGAGCTCGACGATACGGACGTGCTCAGGGGAGAGGGAGTGGTCCTCCTCCGGGTCGTCGACGTGCGGTTCCGTGACGACCACGGCGATCAGGTCGAGGCGGTGCTGGATCGCGTGATTGGTCCGGCCGCGTGTCATCGCGTACGGACGCACCACTGGTCCGGCCTCGTCGTCGAACCAGTGGCTTCTTCCCTGACCGTCTCGGCTCATGCCATCCCACTACCCGCCCTGGGACACATCGGTGCGCGGGGCGGATCCCAGATGTACGCCGACCCGCTTGACCAGGAGGGTCATCTCGTAGGCGACCTGGCCGATGTCCGCGTCGGCGTCGGCGAGGACGGCGAGGCAGCTGCCGTCACCGGCGGCCGTGACGAAGAGGAAGGCCTCGTCGAGCTCGACGACGGTCTGCCGGACGCTGCCCGCCTCGAAGTGACGGCCGACGCCCTTGGCGAGGCTGTGGAAGCCGGAGGAGACGGCGGCCAGGTGCTCGCTGTCCTCTCTGGTGAGGTCCCTGGAGACGCCCGTGGGCAGTCCGTCGCTGGAGAGCACGAGCGCCTTGCGGATGCTGGCGACACGCTCCACCAGGTCGTCCAGGAGCCAGTTCAGCTCCCCGGACGTACCGGTCGCGGTCCTCTCGGCCTTCGGTGCGGTCATCGACCGTCCCCCTTAGTCGTTCCTCGTGGTGCTGAGACGCCCTGGGCGTCGTCGCCCCCGGCGTTCTCCTCGCGGCCACGCTGCCAACCCCGTTGGAGCGAGGCCATACGGCTGCGTACCTCGTCGGCGTCGCGTTCGGCCGGCTCCTGGTGCCGCTCGGGGCGGGACCCCTCACGTTCGGTACGCCGGTCGGGGCCCTCCTTCAACTGCGGTGCCAGACTGGCCTGTCGGACGCGACGCGGCAGTGGGCCCGGAGCTGATTCTGCCTGGTCGGTCGTCGTGTCCGCGCGCGGGGTCAACTCACCCACGCCGTACGGCGACGACGTCGGGGCCGGGCCGCCCGACGAGGTCGTACGGCGGCGCTGGGGCAGCGCGGGGCCGTCGTACCCGCCGGGGGGCAGGGCGGTGAGCGGCCGGGTGTCGGCGGTCCCCTCGGGGCCCGCTGCGCGGCCCTGGCCGGGCTCGTCCTCCGGGTGCCTGGCCCTGGCCCCTGTCACCGAACGGCCGTGCGAGCTGACGAGATGCGGGGTCCGGCGCTGCGGCAGCGGCACGGGGCCGAGCGTCGGGTCGGGGTCGGTGAGCGGCGCCTGCCGTCCGTCGCCGTCGCGCTCCGGCTGCCGCTGTTCGTCGGTGACGCCGGTCAGGGAGCGGCGGGGCCGGAACAGCCCGCCCTGCTCGGCCTCCTCGTCGCCGAGGGTGCCCGGGAACCCGCCCAGGGGCTCCAGGTCGACCGGGGCCTCCAGTTCCACCGGGCCGTCCAGGATGCCCGCGGTGAGCCCGGGGAGGCGGACCGGGACCTGGGAGAGCGCCGCGTTGCGCTCCTCCTCCAGTTCGGCCTCGCGGGTGGGGTGGGCGCGGTCGAGGCGGAAGCCGATGCCGTTGGTGTCGGGGACGTCGTCGGTGAGCAGGGCGTCGGGGATGAACACCACGGCCGTGGTGCCGCCGTACGGGGAGGGCTGGAGGGAGACGCGGACCTTCTGCCGCTGGGCGAGCCGGCTGACGACGAAGAGACCGAGCCGGTCGGTGTCGGAGAGTTCGAAGTCGGGGGTCTCGGCGAGCTTGAGGTTGGCGTCCAGGAGCGCCTCGGCCGACATGCCGAGGCCTCGGTCGTGGATCTCCAGGGTGAAGCCGTTGGCGACCCGCTCGCCGTGCACCTGCACGGCGGTGTGCGGGGGCGAGAACACCGTGGCGTTCTCCAGGAGTTCGGCCACCAGGTGGGTGAGGTCGGCGACCGCGGGACCGGTGACGGCGACCCTGGGCAGCCGGCGGACCTCTATCCGCTCGTAGTCCTCGACCTCGGCGACGGCCGCGCGGACGACGTCCATGAGCTGGATGGGCTTGCGCCACTGCCGGGAGGGGGCGGCGCCCGAGAGGATGACCAGGCCCTCCGCGTGGCGGCGCATACGGGTCGTCAGGTGGTCCAGACGGAACAGGTCGGCGAGTTCGTCGGTGTCCTCGGTCCGGCGTTCCATGGTGTCGAGGAGGGTGAGCTGCTTGTGGAGCAGGACCTGGCTGCGGCGGGCGAGGTTGACGAAGACCTCGGAGATGCCGCTGCGGAGTTCCGACTGCTTCACGGCGGCCTCGACGGCGGCCCGCTGGAGGGTGTTGAGGGCCTGGCTGACCTCGCCGATCTCGTTCTTGTCGTACTCCAGGTGCGGCACCTCGGTCTCCACGTCGACCTGTTCGCCCGCGGCGAGCCGGCGCATCACGCTGGGCAGCCGCACCCCGGCGGTCTCGTGGGCCTCCTGGCGGAGCCGGCGCAGGTCGCGGATGAGGACGCGGCCGATGCGGACGGACATGAAGAGCGAGAAGAGCAGGGCGAAGAGGCCGAGGACACCGGCGATCGCGGCCTTCAGGATGACGTCGGTGACCAGCGGGCGGACCCGGTCCTGGTAACGGTCGCCCGCCTCGATGCTGAGGTCGCGGAGGTCGGCCAGCACGGGCTCGACCGAGGTGTCCCAGCTCTTGGCGGTGAACGTGCGGGGCTTGCCGGGGTCGGAGGCGATGACGGCCTGTTCGACCGAACGCAGGGGCGCGGTACTGGCGTTGTTCCAGTAGTCGGCGAAGCGGTCGCGGTCGGCGGTGGGCAGCTGCGGCAGGCTGACCTCGTACATCAGGGTGCGCTGGGCGACGAGGTCGGAGAAGTCGCGGATCTCGTCCTTGGTGATGCGGTCCGCGACGAGCACCGAGCTGAGCAGGGCGTCCTCGCGGGAGAGGAGTTCGCGGGCGCGGCCGACGTTGACCAGGGCGCGGCCCTGCTTGTCCATCTCCACGCTGTCGAGCGCGGGCAGGTTGGACAGCAGGGTGAAGCAGGGGTCGACGAGTTCGTTGTAGTGGCCGAGGGCCTGGGTGACGGTGACGGTGCCGCTCTCGACGGTCGTCCGCAGGGAGGGCAGGGTGTCGAGGGCGTCCAGGATCGTCGTCAGCCGCAGCGAGGTGGCCTCGCCCATCTCGTCCCGCAGTTCGGCGTCACGGGCGTGTTCCCGGAACTCCTCGACGGCCTTGTCCGTGGCGGCCCGGCTGCGGTCGAGTGCCGTGACGGCCTCGGAGGACCGCGGGTCGGCGAGGTGGACAAGGGTCTGGCGGCGTTCCTGCTGGAGCACACGGATGGTGTCCTCGGTGGGGAAGCCGATCTTCTCGACGATGTCCGCCACCCTGAAGAGGTCGCTCGCCTCACGGCCCGTCAGCACCGTGGCGAACGTCCAGACACCCGTCAGGGCCACCAAGGGCACGAGCAACAGCGCCACGATCTTCCGGCGGATCGATTTCCCGCGAAAGCGCATGGCCTCCCCCAGCTCGACCCCCGCCAGGCCCGGGGGCACACATGTGCGTCAACAAACGGCGTGAGCCTACTACCGACTCGCACGTATCTCGAAGAGCCGACCGGGCTCCCGCGGTACCAGGGGCGAACCGGACAGGGGGAGTTGTCCGTTCATTGGGGGAGATTGCCGCCCCCTGTCCGGCAGTTGAACCAATGACATCCCGTCGGGGAAGTCTGCCGGTTGGCCGGATTTTTTCGTTCCGCGGGAATCTTCGGTGCACGTCGATCGTCTTTCTGTACGGGAATTGAAGGCGGAATCGGCCACAGATCCCGCAGGCCGCTCTCAGGCGGCGTAAACCAGAGGAAGTCGGGCACCAGTGGGGGGCCGGGTCCATGGATCCGGATCTGTTGGTCCACCGGCGGTGGGGAGTGACGAGTTGATGGGCACGGCGGAGCGGCGCGCAGCGTCCGGGGACGGAGCGGCGACGCCCGAGGTGGCGGCGCGGAGCGCTCGAACACCGGATCGCGGCCTCCTGACGGGGGTCGGCGTCGCGGTGGAAGAACGGGGGCTCTCCCCGCGCGCCGACGAAGAGCGGGTGTATTACCGGCCGTTGTGGATCGAGGAGACGGCGCGCAGGCGGCGGCTGCCCGATCCGGTGCGGACGGCGGCGGTGCGTGCGGTCCTGATCATCGCGGTGACGCTGCTGCAGGCGATGGTGGCGCTCCTGTGCACCCTCGCGGGTTCCTGGCTGGCGTTCCCGATGGTGCTGAGCAGCGTGGTGAGCACGATCGCGGCGACCTGGGGCGTCCTGGACGTCTGGGTGACCCGCCAGGTGTGGAACCAGCGCAACGGGGTGGTCTCCACCCCCAGCAGCACCGCGCGCTCCCTGCGCCGGGAGCGGCGGCGCGCCCGCCGCGAGGCGCGGGCGGCGGAGCGCACGCAGGAGCGCATACGCCGTCGGGGTGGCACCGGGCAGCTGTCGCACCCGTAGGACAGCCGGGGCGGACCCTTGCCGAAAGGGCCCGCCCCTCCGGGCGGTGCCGCAAGGGCCCGCCCCTCCGGCGCCTCCCGAAAGGGCCCGCCGGCCTCCGGGCGGCGAGACGGCCGCCTCCTCCTGTGGCCTCCCGCCAGGCGCAGTCCGTGCTGTGACCAGGCGTGTCGACTGTCACATTTGACCCCCTCTTGGGCATAGAACTCACTCTTCCGGTTAGGCGCCCTGCCGCGAGGGCGCCTGCCGTACGGCGCTGACCAGGAGGAACGAGAGACATGCCCGAACTTTTCATCGGTGGAGCATGGCGATCCGCGCTCGACGGCCGGACGCGTGAGATCCGCTGCCCCGCCGACGGCAGCCTGGTCGCGGTCGTCGACGAGGCCGGCCCCAAGGACACCGTGGAGGCCATCGCCGCCGCGCGGCGCGCCTTCGACGAGGGCCCGTGGCCCACCACCTCGGCCGCCGACCGCGGTGATCTGCTGCTGCGGGTGGCGGACCTCCTCGTACGCGACAAGGACGCGCTCGCCCGCGCCGAGTCCCTCGACACCGGCAAGCGGCTGGTGGAGAGCGAGTACGACATCGACGACATCGCGAACTGCTTCCGCTACTTCGGGCGGGCGGCCACCGCCGAGACCGGCCGGGTCGTCGACACCGGGCAGCCGGGCGTCGACAGCCGGGTCGTCCACGAGCCGGTCGGCGTGTGCGCGCTGATCACCCCCTGGAACTACCCCCTCCTCCAGACGGCCTGGAAGGTCGCCCCGGCGCTCGCGGCCGGCAACACGTTCGTGCTGAAGCCGAGCGAGCTGACCCCGCACACCGCGATCCATCTGATGAGGCTGCTGGCGGAGGCCGGGGTGCCGGAGGGCGTGGCCAACCTCGTCCTGGGCGCCGGGCCCGAGGCGGGAGCCCCGCTCTCCGAGCACCCGGACGTGGACCTGGTCTCCTTCACCGGTGGCCTGCAGACCGGCCGTCGGCTGATGGCCAACGCCGCCGCGAGCGTGAAGAAGGTCGCCCTGGAGCTCGGCGGCAAGAACCCGAACATCGTCTTCGCCGACGCCGACTTCGACACGGCCGTCGACATGGCGCTGACCGCCGTCTTCCTGCACTCGGGGCAGGTCTGCTCGGCGGGCGCCCGTCTGCTGGTGGAGGACTCGCTGCACGACCGGTTCGTCGACGAGGTCGTCCGCCGGGCGCGGGAGATCCGGCTCGGTGGGCCCTTCGACGAGCGGGCGCAGACCGGCCCGCTCATCTCCGCCGCCCACCGCGCGAAGGTCGAGGAGTACGTCGCCCGCGGCATCGCCGAGGGCGCGGTGCTGCGCTGCGGCGGCGAGCGGCCGAGCGGCGAGGCGTACGACAAGGGGTTCTACTATCTGCCGACCGTGCTGGACGAGTGCACGGGCACGATGTCCGTGGTCCAGGACGAGTCGTTCGGGCCCGTGCTGACGGTGGAACGGTTCAGCACCGAGGACGAGGCTGTCCGACTGGCCAACGACACCATCTACGGTCTGGCCGGTGCCGTGTGGACGACCGACGAGGCCAAGGCCCAGCGGATGGCGGCCCGGCTGCGGATGGGCACGGTGTGGATCAACGACTACCACCCGTATGTGCCGCAGGCCGAGTGGGGCGGTTACAAGCAGTCCGGCTTCGGCCGTGAGCTGGGGCCGGCGGGGCTCGCCGAGTACCGCGAGGCGAAGCACATCTGGCGCAACACGGCCCCGGCCCCCCAGGGTTGGTTCGCCTAGTCCGTCGTTCTCGGCACCCGCAGAGCCACTCCCCCCTCCCCTCCCCAAGGCTCACCAGGAGTCCGCTCATGACGACCATCGAGCAACCCACCGGACCGAAGAAGACGTCCGATGACACCGAACTCACCGAGTTCGGCTACAAACCCGAGCTCAAACGCACCCTGGGCAACTTCCACACCTTCGCCGCCGGGATCAGCTACATCTCGATCCTGACCGGTACCTTCCAGCTGTTCTACTTCGGCTTCGCCAGCGGCGGCCCGGCCTACTGGTGGTCGTGGCCGATGGTGTTCGTCGGCCAGTTCATGGTCGCACTCTGCTTCGCCGAGCTGGCGGCCCGCTACCCGGTCGCGGGCTCGGTCTACAACTGGTCCAAGAAGATAGGCAATCCGCATCTGGGCTGGCTCGCCGGCTGGATGATGCTGACCGCCTCCATCGTGTCGATCGCGGCGGTCGCGCTGGCCTACCAGCTGACGCTGCCGCAGATCTCCGACGTGTTCCAGATCGTCGGCGACGGCACCGGCAAGTACGACGTGGCGACCAACGCGGTCATCCTGGCCGCGGTGCTGATCCTGTTCACCACCCTGGTGAACGCCTTCGGCGTCAAGCTGATGGCGCGGATCAACACGGCGGGCGTGTTCATCGAGCTGATCGCCACCGTCGTGCTGATCGTGCTGTTCGCCGTCCACATCACCCGTGGCCCGCAGGTGGTCCTGGAGACCAACGGCACCGGCGCGAGCTACGGCAACGGCTACCTGGGCGCGTTCCTCGTGGCGTCGCTGGCGTCGGCGTACGTCATGTACGGCTTCGACACGGCCGCCTCGCTCGGTGAGGAGTCCCTGGACCCGACCCGGAACGCCCCGCGTGCCATCATCCGGGCGATCGTCGCCTCGTTCGTCCTCGGCGGTCTGATCCTGCTGCTGGCGCTGATGAGCGTCTCCAGCCTGAAGGGCGAGCAGCTGTCCACGGACGGTCTGCAGTACGTGGTGCTCAATGTGCTCGGCCCGACGGCCGGCAAGGCGATGCTGTGGTGCGTCCTGATCGCGGTCACCGTGTGCGCCCTGGCCGTGCACACCGCCGCCGTCCGGCTGACCTTCGCCATGGCCCGGGACAACAACCTGCCGGCCTCCTCGAAGCTCGCCAAGATCCACCCGCGTTTCCAGACGCCGGTGCTGCCGACCGTGATCATCGGCGTGCTGGCGCTGGGGATCCTGGTGGTCAACATCCGTCAGCCGCAGATCTTCACCGTGGTGACCAGCATCGGCATCATCATGATCTACCTGGCCTATCTGGGCGTCACCGTGCCGATGCTGGTGGCGCGGCTGCGCGGCAAGTGGCAGCCCGCCGGGGACGGCCGGTTCTCGCTGGGCCGCTGGGGCCTGCCCGTGAACATCCTCGCCGTGCTGTGGGGCGCGGGCATGACCCTCAACCTGATCTGGCCGCGCGCCGCGGTCTACAACGCGGCCGCCCCGTTCCACTGGTACCTGCAGTGGGGCGCTGTCCTCTTCGTCGGGATCATCGCCGGTGGTGGCTTCGCCTACTACTGGTTCATCCAGCGGCACAGGACGGGCGTGCTCGCCGAGCACCGCGTGGCCTCCGAGGCCAGGACCACACCGCCGGTGGCCCCCGCCGCCCCTCTCGCCACCCCTGCGGCGGACTGAGAGCCCCTCACTCACCGGGCTTCACGCGGCAGAGCGGCACGGCAGAGCCACGGCTCGCGGAGCACGGCACAACACGCCGGAAGCCACGCCTGCGAAGCACGGCGCAACAGCGCGGCAGCGCACCACCACCCAGCTCAGCACAGCAGCTCGACAGCACAGCACCCAGGAGGTCAACCCCCCATGATCGAAGACGAGTTCGACTATGTCGTGGTCGGCGGCGGAACAGCGGGAAACGTGGTGGCGGCCAGACTCTCCGAGGACCCGTCGGTCACGGTATGTGTCCTGGAGGCGGGCCCCAGTGACGTCGGCGACGACGACGTCCTGA
This sequence comes from Streptomyces gottesmaniae, assembly GCF_031845845.1. Taxonomy (NCBI): domain Bacteria; kingdom Bacillati; phylum Actinomycetota; class Actinomycetes; order Kitasatosporales; family Streptomycetaceae; genus Streptomyces; species Streptomyces gottesmaniae. Next base: position 89,646 of record NZ_JAVRFJ010000038.1, on the reverse strand, counting down.
AGCTGGAACGCTGGATGGGCCTGCTGGAGTCCGGCTACGACTGGGACTACCCGGTGGAACCGCAGGACAGCGGGAACAGCTTCATGCGCCACGCGAGGGCGAAGGTCCTCGGCGGCTGTTCGTCCCACAACTCCTGCATCGCCTTCTGGGCACCGGCGGAGGACCTCGACGACTGGGCGGCCGCGGGCTGCACGGGCTGGTCGGCGGCCGACCTCTTCCCGCTCTACCAGCGGCTGGAGACCAACGACGCGCCCGGCGACCACCACGGCCGCACCGGTCCGGTGAAGCTCCGCACCATCAAGAGCGAGGACCCGTGCGGCAACGCCCTGCTGGAGGCATGCGTCCAGGCGGGTATCCCGACGACGCCGTTCAACACGGGGACGACGGTGGTCCGGGGCGCCAACTGGTTCCAGATCAACTCCGACGAGAACAACATCCGCCAGTCCTCGTCGGTGGCGTACCTGCACCCGATCATGGGCCGTCGTCCGAACCTGGAGGTGCGCACCGGCGTCCGCGCCAAGAAGCTGGTGCTCGACGGGCGCCGCTGCGTCGGCGCCGAGTATCTGGACCCGGACCTGATCCACACCCGGACGGTACGCGCCCGGCGTGAGGTCATCGTCTCCTGCGGCGCCATCGACACCCCGAAGATCCTCATGCTCTCCGGCATCGGCCCCGCCGAACAGCTGCGCGAGGTGGGCGTCGACGTGGTCGTGGACTCGGCGGGCGTCGGCGAGAACCTCCAGGACCACCCCGAGGGCGTCATCATGTGGGAGGCCGCACAGCCGATGCCCACCACGTCCAACCAGTGGTGGGAGGCGGGCATCTTCTACGACACCGAACCGGGCCTGGACCGGCCGGACCTGATGTTCCACTACGGGTCCGTGCCGTTCGACATGAACACGGCCCGGCACGGCTACCCCACGTCCGAGAACGCGTTCTGTCTGACGCCGAACGTGACACGGGCGAAGTCCCGGGGCACCGTGCGGCTGCGTACCCGTGACTACCGGGACAAGCCGAAGGTCGACCCGCGCTACTTCACGCACGAGCACGACGTGCGCGTGATGACGTACGGTCTTCGGCTCGCCCGGCAGATCGCGGCGCAGCCGGCGCTGAGCGGGTGGGCCGGGGCCGAGCTGGCGCCCGGGCCCGACGTACGGACCGACGAGGAACTGTTCGACTACATCCGCAAGACCCACAACACCGTCTACCACCCCGCCTGCACGGTGAAGATGGGTGCGGACGACGACGCCTCGGCTCCCCTGGACGCACGGCTGCGGGTGAAGGGGATCGAGGGGTTGCGGGTGGCGGACGGCTCGGTGATGCCGGATCTGGTGACCGTGAACCCGTGCATCACGACGATGATGATCGGCGAGAAGTGTGCGGATCTTTTGAAGGCCGACGCGTAGTCGCGGCGCCGACAAGGCCGTGGGGAACTGCCGGTCCGTTGGGGCTGGTCGCGCAGTTCCCCGCGCCCCTCACGGGGCGCTGTTGGTCGTCGGCCTCTTGTACATGCGGGTCGCCGTGATCTCCGTGTGGGCCGTCTCTCCCGGCTGGGGCTGCTGGGGGAGACCCGGGCGGAGGTGCTCCTCCACGCTGATGTACTTGAGGCCCGCTCGTAGGTCGGCGTCGTTGCGGAGGCGGATGACCAGGGGGAACTCCGCCAGAGCCGTCGTGTCGAAGAGACCGGTGGTGTAGAGGAGCTGGACGCCGAGGGCGTCCGAGACCGCGCGCTGCAGTTCCAGCAGGTACGTCGCGTTGGCGCGGCCGATGGGGTTGTCCAGGAACAGGGTGCCGGCGTGGCGGTGCTTGTCCCGGCCCCGGTCGTTGCTGCGCAGGGCGGCCATCGTGCAGTACAGGGCGATGGCGGCGGTGAGCAGCTGCCCGCCGGAGAAGACGTCGCCCATCTGGCCGACGGGGACGCGCTCGGCCCTCAGCACCGCGTCCGGCTTGAGGATCTCCACGGCGACGCCCCTGGGCTGGAGCGCGGCGCCGACGCCCCTCAGCAGCAGGGACATGCCGTCGCGGCGCATGTCGGAGTTCTTCTTCACGGCCGCGCAGGTCGCCTCGTCGACGACTTCGCCGAGACGTTCGGTGAGGGTGGCCTGGTCGGGCTCCTCGAAGCGGATCCGGAGGAATTCCTGACCGGACCACTCCCCCAGGCCCTCGGGGAGCCGGGAGAGCCGCTGGGCGGAGCGGAGGGTCGCGAGGGCCGACTCCACGAGGCCCCGCAGCCGGTCGACGATCGAGTCCCGGTTGCGCTCCAGCTGGGCCAACTCGTCCGTGAGGACCCGGAGTCGGGGCGCGAACGCGTCCGCCCACTTCTGGGCGTGCTCGGGGAGCGAGGAGGCGGGCAGCTCCCGGATCTGCTGGCGGGCCGGCGTGCGGACCTGCTCGTAGCGCGTGGAGTTGGCGTGGCGTACGAGGACGTCGCTCGCCTCGCGCACGGAACCCTCGGCGGCGGAGAGGTCGGCGGCGCAGCCGCGCAGGGAGCGGCGGGCCTCCCCGGCGGCCCTGCGGGCCTCTTCGAGCCCGCCCGGGTAGGGCTCGGGCTCCTCCTGGTCGTCCTCCGTGGAGTGGTCGCGCAGAAGGTCCCGCAGGAGGGCGGCGGTCTCCTCGAAGCCGCCGGCCGCGTCCTCGGCGGCGCGGTGGGACTCCAGCAGCTCGGCGTGGGCTTCGCGGGCCTGGGTCAACGCCTCGGCGTGGGACGCCAGTTCGGCGGTGGCCGTGCGCAGCAGGGCCTGGGCGTGCTCGGCGTCGCGCGGGAGCAGTTCCTCGGGCAGCTCGGTGTGGGCCTCGCCGTCCTCCGGCGCGTGCCGCTCGGCCTCGCCGCGCAACCGGCCGAGCTGCTCGCTCGCGGTGGACACCCGGGTCTCCAGGAGCTGGACGAGTTCCTCGGCACGCGCTGCCGCCGCCTGCCGTGAGGGCCCGTCGGAGCCGTCCGGCGACTGGAGCAGCTGCTCGGCGCGGTTGCGGACCTTGTTGGTCAGCCGGTCGAGCTCGGCGATGGCGGCGCTCTCGTCGCTCTCGGCCCGCGCCTGCTCGGCTCGCAGATCGGCGCCGACGCCGACCTTCTCGTACACCTGGGACGCGGCGCGGTAGGCCTCGCGGAGGGCCGCGAGGGGCTGCTTGGGCGCGTCGGAGTCCGTCTCCGGCACGTCGTCGGGGGCGCCGGCGATCTCGGCGCGTTCGGCGCGCAGCGCACGCGCCGTGCGGCGGGCGTCGTCCGCGCCGCGCTGGGTGGCCCGCCGGTCCTCGTCGGCGGCGCGGGCCCGCTCCAGGCAGGACTGGGCTCGGGCCTCGGACTCGGCGGCCTCGTCGGCCAGTTCACGGAGCTTCACCTGCCAACCGGCCCGCTCGCGCAGGCGGAAGGCCAGTCCGGCGAGAGCGTCGGCGGCACGACGGGACTTCTGTGCGGCCTCCTGACGTTCGTCCCGCACCTGGGCCGCCTCGGCGGCCGCCTCCTCGGCCTCGGCCCGCACGGTCCGCGCCTCCGAGAGCTCCGCCTCGGCCTCCTCGGCGAACGCGCGCGTCTCCCGCGCGGCCTCGGCCAGCTCGGTGAGACGTCCCGCGGGGCAGCCCGTGCGCCAGGAGGAGAGCCGGGCCGCCAGCTCCCGGTCCTTGCCGAGCCGGGCCGCCAGCACCCGGATCTCCTCGTCGCGCTCGGAGGCCCGCGCGCGCAGCGCCTGTCGCTCCTCGTCGGCGGCGTGCTCGTCGTGCATGGCCGGGTTCGGGGGGACGAGGAAGACGTCGGAGGAGTGCGCGTCGCCCTCGTCCATGGGCGGCGTCGGTGCCAGCAGGGCCGCGGCCGTGCCGACGGCCACGGCGGACCTCGGCAGCAGCGCGGCGTCGCTCAGTGCCTCGCGGGCCCGGGCGTGCGAGTCGGGGTCGGTGATGATCACACCGTCGACCAGCTCGGGGCGCGCGGCGAGCACGCGCGCGTGATCGGTGGGGTCGACGGCCTGAGCCAGGTAGCGCCAGCCGGGGAGGGCCGGGATGCCGTGCTCACCGAGGAACTCGACGGTCGCCAGGACGTCCGGGCCCGGCGGCAGCAGACCGCCGTCGCCGAGGGCGCCGAGGATGCGGGAGTCGTCGGCCGCGGCGGTGCGCAGCTCGAAGAGGTGGCGCTCGGCGGACGACACGTTCTCGTCGAGCAGTTCGCGCAGTTCGTCGGCGAAGCGGTCCAGTTCCTCGGGGGTGAGGGGGCCGTCTGCGGGATCGCGTGAGGAGCCGTCGGGGCCGGGGCGCCGGACGCGGCCGGAGCCCTGCGGGGAACCGTTCCCGCCGGTCTCGGCTCCGTCCCGGCCGGTGGCGGAATCAACCGAACCGCCGGCCGCGCCGCCGACACCGGTCGCGCCGTCGGCGTCGGACCCACCCCTACGAGGGCCCGGCACCCCGCCGGACGTCCTGCCCACGGCACCCGGCAGACTCAGCAGCTCCGCCAGCCGCTCCTCCCCCGCGAGGGCCTCCGCGGTGCGTCGCTCCCCGTCGTAGGCGCGCTCGGCTGCGATCGCCGCGTCCGCCGCGCGGGCGGCCGTGAGCTCCGCGCGGGACTCGGCGGAGGCCGCCTCCCGGGCGTGCTCGGAGGCGCGGCGTGAGGCCTCGCGGGCGGTGTCCCAGGCCGCGACGGCCGTCTTCTCGGCGTCGCTGGCGGCGAGGGCGGCCCTGGCCGGGTCGGCGTCGGGCGCGCTGTCGTCCAGCCAGCCCGCGCGGACCGCCTCTGCGGTCTCCTGCTCGACCTCGCTGAGCCGTTGCTTCAGGTGTCCGACCTCGCTGCGGGCGCGCTGTGCCTCGGTGGCGGCGACGGTCGCGTCCCGGTGGGCCGCCTCGCCGACCTCCTGAAGGGCGGCCGACTTCTCCTCGCCCTCGTTGGCGAGGTTCTCGGCGCTCTCCGCGGCGGCGTGCAGGGCACGTACGAGGTCGACGGCCGCCTTGGCGCGGGCGGCGAGCGCGGGGGCGGCGTCCCGTTCGGCCTCCTGGATGGCGGCTGCCACCCGGGCGACGCGGTCGGCGGCGGCCCGGTGCCTGAGCACGGCCTCGGCGGCCTGCCAGGCGGAGTGCAGGGTGCGCGCGTCGGCCAGTTCCCGCTTCTGCGCGGCGGCGGTCTTCTCGGCGGCGGCGAGCGCCAACGACGCGTGCCGGTAGGCCAGTTCGGCTGCGATGAGCGCACTGCGGTCACGGGCGGCCTCGGAATGCGTGACCGCGTACGCGGCGGCGGTGACCCGCTGGGCCAGATCGGTGCCCCGCAGTCGCTCCCGGGCGGCGCGTGCCGACAGCCGTCGGGCGAGGGTGCGGGTGCGCCGCTCGGCGCCCGCGTGGACGTCCCGGGCCCGGGACCGGCCCTCGGCCGCCTCCACGATCCGGCGCAGCAGATCCACGGACCCGGCCGTGAAGTCCCGTTCGGCGATCAGCTCCGCGCGCCGGCCGAGCTTGTTGCCGAAACCGGCGACGAGGTCGGCCAGGCCGTCCGTGTCCCGGGTGTCGGTCACGGCCCGCAGCAGCAGGTCGGTGAAGTCGGAGTCCTTCTTCACCGCGAAGAGGCCGGCGGCCTCGCCCTCGTCGGCGTTCATCTCCCGCTGGTAACGGAAGAGTTCGGGGTCGAGACCGAGGTCCGTCAGATGCTCGTTCCAGCGGTCGTGGATCTCCTCCCAGTGCACTTCGAGGTGCGGATACGCCTTGCCCGCCTCGGTGAGGGCGTCCCGGAAACCCTTCATGGTGCGCCGCCGCCCCTGCGCGCCGGACGCGCCCTCGACGGTCGGCCGTACGGCGGTGGACTCGGCGACGGGCAGATTGTCGAGGCTCAGCCCCGGGCCGGGCCGGAAGGAGTACCAGGCCTCGGCGAACTTCCGCGGATCGTTGGAGACCTGTCGCCCCCGCCACTCGCTCACCTTGCCCACGACCACGCACTCGCCGGTCAGGGTGTGCTGCCACTCCAGGGCGACGTGTCCGCAGTCGTTCGCCAGCAGGAACTTCCGCAACACTCCGGAGCTGGCACCGCCGAGGGTGTTCCGGTGGCCCGGCAGCATCACCGAGAAGATCAGCTTGAGCAGCACGGACTTGCCGCCGCCGTTCTCCAGGAAGAGCACCCCGGCGGGCGCCGGCCGGCGCGGCGGTCCCGTCGGCTCCTCCTCGAAGAACTCCGCCTGCTGCGGCGCGGGGTCGGGCACGTACTCGCCCACACCTCTCAGGTCCAGCACGGTGTCGGCGTAACGCGCACCGGCCGGCCCGATGGAGTAGAGGCGGACCCGGGACAGCTCGTACATGGCGGCGGACTTTCGCGGTCGTGACGGTGGATCGTGCGGGGGAAAAAATCGGTGCGGGGGTGGGGGGATCAGGAGTGGAACGGCAGTCCGGCGTCGGCCACCAGCTCCAGGTCGTCGGTGTCCTCGGCGGGCAGCAGCGTGGCCGAGCCGTCGGTGACCGGCACGACGCCCAGCTCCAGCAGTTCGGCCATCGCGGCGCTGCCCGCCATGTCCCGCACCTGGAGCTGATACCGCGCGGTCGTGCGATACGTACCGCCGTTGTCGTCCCCCGTGCGCTGGAGGAAGCCCGAGTCGGTCAGGAAGCCCACCGCCTTGCCGATGATGCCGGTGGTGGACCCGGCGAGTCGGCGGGCGTCCTTGGTGGCCCCGGTGGAGCTGCGTCTCGCCCAGATCCGCCAGGCCGACTCCAGGCCGGGCGCGTCGGTCGCCGGGTCGGTGTTCTCCCCCTGCTCCTCGGCCCGCTCCTCCAGCCGCCGACAGGCCTGCCGTACGAAGGCGTCGACCCCGTTGACCGAGACCCGGCCGATGTATCCGTCGTCCGCGAGGTCCTCCGGACGGGGGAACGCCATCGCGGCCACCGCGAGATGCGCCAGCCCGTGCAGGAAGCGGTCCACCGAGTCCGCCGACGTCCGCCGCGCGTAGTCCCCCATCCGCACCGCGAACACCGAGTCCTCGGCCGCCGTCACCGCCATGCCCGCGCGCGGCGACACCTCCAGGACGACCAGTCCCAGCCCGGTGGCGACGGCATCGGCGAGCCGGGCGAACGCCGGATCCTCGCGGTACCGGCGCAACAGCTCGCCGTACTCCTGGTCACGGGCCGGCTGCAGCTTCGGCTGCAGCCCGAAGGCGACGAGCCGAGCGGCGTCGGCGGCATCGGCGGGAGTGAGGGCGGCAGCCACCGGAGCGGCTGCCGTCTCCGGCTCACTCCACTCGACGTGCTCACTCACGACAGGAACTCCTCGATCTCATAGCCAAGGGGTACGTCAACCCCTCCAGGGGCGCGGGAAACCACGCGATCAACCACGGACGACCCGCATCCGCACCCGCACCCGCACCAACAGCCGGACCCCCGGAACAACGGCCGGGCCCTCGGCGGCGTCCTCACGCCGCCTCCCGGTCCGCTGCCATTCCGGCGGAGTCCAGCAACGCCATCCCCACGATCAGATCCGCCCCGCCGAACTCGGGATCGTCCAGCTCCGTCCCGTCGTCCACGGCGAACAGCAGCTTCTTCTCCCCCTGTCGGTAGGCCGTACCGACCGGGGGGCTCGCCGCGTGGACGGCCAACAGGGCGACCAGATAAGGCAGCTCGGGATCCTGCAGCCGCGCCTCCGCCAGCAGCCCGGACAGCCGCCGCGGCGCGTCCGCCGGCAGATCCAGCAGCTCCTTCGCCGCCGCCAGCTGCTCCTCGCTGAACCGGCTGTCGTCGGGCGTGGCGATCAGATCCGGCTCCGGCATCTCCGCCCCGAGGTGCTCCCGCTCGACGGGCGGGGTGAACAGCAGCTCCACGAGGTCCCCCACCCGCACGGACCCGGGGGTGCGCAACCCGGTGCCGCGCGCGAAGAACGCGTCGGTCACCCGCCGGGCCCGCTCCACGGGCAGCGGCAGCAGGGGTCCGAAGAGATGGCCGTACAGGTCGATCCCGGAGGTCGTCATCGGCGTGGCGAAGGCCTGCCGGTCCTGCTCGGCGCGGAACAGCGGCCCGGCCTCCAGCAGCCGGGACTGCAACTGTGTGTGCCGCCGGATGCAGTCCTTGACGATGTCGACCAGTTCGGCGGCGCGGCGCTTCTGCTCGGGTTCCTCGGACTCGTCCCGGGCCTTGCGGATGTTCGTGAGGATCGCGTTCTCGTGGCGGTAGCGGTCGGCGACGTGGTCGAGGGCCTCGGCGATCATGTCGGGCACGGTCTGGAGCCAGTCGACCGCGCGGACGTTGCGCCGGGTGGCGTCCAGGGCCTTGCGCAGCGTCTCGGAGTACTGCACGGTCCGGTAGCGGGCCTGCTCGGCGGCGAGCTGGGCGTCGGCGAGGCGGCCCCGGCTGATCAGGACCTCCAGCTTGACCTCGGCGGCGATCTGGGCGCTGGTGACGTCGGTGTCGAGGGCGCCCACGAGGACGTTGACGGCCTCGTCGGTCGTGCGGAGGTAGACACCGCCCCCGTAGCCGGGGACCTCCTCGATCAGCTTGAAGTCGTAGTCGCGGCGGACATAGGTGCCGTCGGACGCGAAGGTCCCGTACACGGCCCGGAAACCGCGGTCGACGCTGCCGACGTTGATCAGGTTCTCCAGGACCCAGCGCGCCACCCGCTCGTGCTCCTCCACGGGCCGCCGGGGCGCCTGGGCGGCGATGCGCGGGATGAGGCGGGCGACGATCTGGTCGTGGTCCGCGCCCGTGTCGAAGTCCATGTTCAGGGTGACCAGGTCGATGGCGGCGAGGGCGACCTCGGCCATGCCGTACACCGTGTACTCACCGGCGAGGTTGGCCTTGCGCGCGTCCAGGTCGTGCAGCGGCGCGGTGCAGGCGAGCGCGCGCAGCCGCCGCGCCAGTCCCTCGTCGGCGGCCGGCCCCGGCGCGGGGCGCGGCCCCGCGCTGAGCTGGGGCGGAACACTGTCCGTCGATGCGGGTGAAGTCACGGTGCACAGACTAGGTCCTGGGTCTGACATCGGCCCAAACGCGCCGTCGGGCGGGCCCCGCGCCGCTCACGGGGCGCTGTCCCGCACCCTCCGCCCATAGACCTCGACCAGTCCCCGGAGCGAGTCGTCGAGATACGCCGCCAGCATCCGCTCGGCCTCGTCCCGCTCCCCCCGTTGCAGGGTCCGCAGGATGAGCAGGTTGCGCGCCAGATACGGCTCGTACAGCTTGCGCGGATTGTCCACCACGTGGAACGCGAGCCGGAGTTCGGCGAAGACGCTGCGCATCAGCTCGTCGGTGCGGGCGCTGCCGGCGAGGGCGACCAGTTCGCGGTGGAAGTGGATGTTGGCGGTGGACACACCTTTCCAGTCGCCTTCGTGGGCCAACCGCTGCCCCTCCGCGACGGCTTCGGCGAGTCCTTCGAGGCCGTACGGCGGTTTGCCGAGCCCGTGCACGACGGCGCACTCGACGAGGCGGCGGGTGCGGTAGATGTCCTCCACGTCCTCGACGGTCAACACCCGTACGAAGACGCCCCGGTTGAGTTCGTGGACGAGGAGGCGTTCATGGGTGAGCAGGCGGAACGCCTCGCGCAGGGTGTTGCGGGAGACACCGAGGGCGCCGCCGATGCTGTCCTCGGAGAGCCGGGTCCCGGGCGGGAAGAAGCCCTCGGCGATGCGGCTGCGGAGGATGTCCGAAACCCGCTCGGCGGTGCTGGTGCGCCCCAGGAGGGCGCGGTCGTCGGCAAGTCCCGTCAGTTCGGCGGCCATGCCGGAATTCAATCGCAGACACGAGAACGAAACAACAGGGGTATTGAAGGATCGTTCAACGATCCTCTACCTTGCTGGACAGGCGCCCTTCATCACCACGGCTCAGTCCTCACGCACCCTCCCCCTCACCGCGAGGTGCCCATGAGCACGAACCCTCCCTCTCAGGCCCTGCCCTCCACCGACAAGCCCGCGCCCGACGGCCGCCCCGCCGACGACGACGGCCCCTTCGGCTGGCTGCGGGCGCTCGGCCCGCGTGGCCGCCGCGCCTTCGGCGGCGCGTTCGGCGGCTACGCCCTCGACTCGTACGACTACTTCACGCTGCCGCTGAGCATGGTCGCGCTCACGGCCTACTTCGGCCTGGACAACGGCCAGACCGGGCTGTTCACCACGGTCACCCTGGTCGTCTCGGCGATCGGCGGAGCCGCCGCGGGTGTGCTCGCGGACCGGATCGGCCGGGTGAAGGCGCTGATGATCACCGTGATCACCTACGCCGTGTTCACCGTGGCCTGTGGCTTCGCGCCCAACTACGAGACCCTGCTGGTCTTCCGCGCCCTCCAGGGGCTCGGCTTCGGTGGCGAGTGGGCGGTCGGCGCGATCCTCGTCGCCGAGTACGCGAGCGCCAAGCACCGGGGACGTACGCTCGGCGCGATCCAGAGCTCCTGGGCGGTGGGCTGGGGTCTGGCGGTGATCGTCTACACGATGGTCTTCTCGTTCCTCGACGACGACCTGGCCTGGCGCGTGATGTTCTGGACCGGCGCGTTGCCCGCACTGCTCGTGATCTGGGTGCGCCGCTCGGTCGAGGACGCCCCGAAGGCCGCTGCCGCACGCGAGCAGAGCGCCGACAAGGGCTCGTTCGCCGCGATCTTCCGGCCGGGCACGGCCGCCGCTCCGGGGCTGCTGCGCACCACGGTGTTCGCGGTGCTGCTCTCCACCGGCGTCCAGGGCGGCTACTACACGCTGGCGACCTGGGTGCCCACCTATCTGAAGACGGAGCGCGGTCTGTCGGTCGTCGGCACCGGCGGCTACCTCACGTTCCTGATCTCGGGCGCCTTCATCGGCTACCTCACCGGCGGCTATCTCACCGACCTGCTGGGCCGCCGCCGGAACATATGGCTCTTCGCCGTGCTCTCGGCGCTGTGCATCCTGGCGTACGCGAACATCCCGAACGGCGCCGACACCCTGCTGCTGGTGCTCGGTTTCCCGCTCGGGTTCTGCATGTCGGCGATCTTCAGCGGCTTCGGTTCGTTCCTCAGCGAGCTGTACCCCTCGGCCGTCCGGGGCACCGGACAGGGCTTCACGTACAACACCGGGCGCGCGGTGGGCGCCGTCTTCCCGACCACGGTCGGCTTCCTGGCGGACAGCTGGGGCGTCGGCGGCGCGCTGGTCTTCGGCGCGATCGGGTACGGCCTGGCGGCGGTGGCCCTGCTCGGCCTCCCGGAGACGCGCGGAAGGGAACTCCTGTGAACCACACGACCACGCACGACCCCGACCAGGCCACCACGACGCACGACCCCGGCCCGGCCACCGCCCCGCACGACCCCGGCCCGGCCACCACCTCGCACGACCGTCCCTTCGCCGTCATCGACCCGCACGCGCACGCGTGGACACCCGAAGAGGCGCGCGCCCGGTTCCGTACGGGTGCCGCGGGCCCCACCGCGGGCGTGTCCGCCGGGCACACCCAGGCGAACCTGATCTCGGTGCCCGCCGACTGGGCGTACGACATGCTGCTGTTCTGCCAGCGCAATCCCGAGCCGTGCCCCGTGCTCGACGTCACGGACGCCGGCGCGTGGACGACCCCGCTCGCCCCGGGCGCGGACCTGCGCACCGACCTGCCGCGCTACCGGGTCTGGGAACGCGGCGAGTTGGTGGCGGAGCCGACGGACGTGGTCGACGTCTGGCGGAAGGACCTGGTGTCGTTCCTGATCGGCTGCAGTTTCACCTTCGAGTCGGCGCTGACGGAGGCGGGTGTCCCGATGCGCCACATCGAGCAGGGCCGCAACGTCTCCATGTACCTCACCGCCCGTCGGTGCCGGCCCGCCGGGCGGCTGCGTGGCCCGCTGGTGGTGTCGATGCGTCCGGTGCCGCCCGAGCATCTGGCGGCGGCGATCCGGGAGAGCAGTCTGCTCCCGGCCGTGCACGGTGGCCCGGTGCACTGCGGCGAGCCGGCGGGCCTCGGCATCGCGGACCTGTCCCGTCCGGACTTCGGCGACCCCGTCGACGCGGAACCGGACGACATCCCGGTGTTCTGGGCCTGCGGGGTGACGCCCCAGGCGGCCGTGATGGCCTCACGCCCGCCGTTCGCGATCACGCACGCCCCGGGGCAGATGTTCCTGACCGACGCCCGTGACGAGCAGTACCGCGTCCTCTGACGCACGAGCAGGAGAATGGGTTTCATGAGCTCCATCGATCTCAACGCCGACCTCGGCGAGGGCTTCGGCCGCTGGACGCTGACCGACGACGAGCGGCTGCTGTCCGTCGTCACCAGCGCCAACGTGGCCTGCGGCTTCCACGCGGGGGACGCGGTCACCATGCGGCGGGTCTGCGAACTGGCGGCCGAGCGCGGTGTCCGGATCGGCGCCCAGGTCTCGTACCGCGACCTGGCGGGCTTCGGGCGGCGCGCGATGGACGTGCCGCCCGCCGAACTGGCGGCCGAGGTGGCGTACCAGATCGGTGCCCTGGAGGTCTTCGCGCGCGCGGCGGGTTCGCGCGTGTCGTACGTGAAGCCGCACGGAGCGCTCTACAACCGTGTCGTGCACGACGAGCGGCAGGCGGCGGCGGTCGTCGACGGGGTGCTCCTCGCCGACGCCACGCTGCCCGTCCTCGGACTGCCCGGCTCACGGCTCCTGGAACTGGCGGAGGCGGCCGGGCTGCCCACCGTCACCGAGGCGTTCGCGGACCGCGCGTACACCGACCAGGGCACTCTGGTGCCGCGCGGCCAGGACGGTGCCGTGATCACGGACGGCGACGCGGTGGTGGCCCGGTCGGTGGGCCTCGCCGGCGACGGCACGGTCACGTCCCATTCCGGCGCGCGCATCACCGTCCGGGCCCGCTCCCTCTGTCTGCACGGCGACACACCGGGCGCGGTGGAGCTGGCCCGGCGGGTGCGGGACGCACTGACGACGGCGGGGGTCCGCGTGGAGGCGTTCTCATGAGAGCCCTGCCGGTCGGGGACCGCGCCCTGCTGATCGAGATGGCGACGGGCGAGGAGGCCGAAGCACTGCACGCCGAGCTGCTCCGCCGCCGCGCGACGGGCGACCTGTCGGCGACCGAGATCGTCCCGGCCGCCCGTACGGTCCTCCTGGACGGCCTCGACGCTCCCTCCCACCTCGCCGAACGCCTGGCCTCCTGGGACATCCCGCCCGTCCCGCCGCGCACGGAGGACGTCGTCGAGATCCCCGTCCGGTACGACGGCCCCGATCTGTCGGACGTCGCCGCCCACTGGAGGGTCGACGAGGGCGAGGTGGCCCGCATCCACGCCGGGGCCGAGTACCGCGTGGCGTTCTGCGGCTTCGCCCCCGGTTTCGGCTACCTCACGGGACTGCCCCACGAGGTCCCGCGCCGGGCGACTCCGCGCACATCGGTCCCGGCGGGGTCGGTCGCCCTGGCCGGCCCCTACACCGGCGTGTACCCGCGCGCGTCCCCGGGCGGCTGGCAGCTGATCGGTACGACGGACGCGGTGCTGTGGGACCACGCGCGCGTGCCGGCCGCGCTGCTGGCGCCGGGCACCCGGGTCCGCTTCATCCCCCTGGAGACGCCGTGACGGACGATGCCCTCGTGGTGGTCCGCGCGGGCGCCCTGACCACCGTCCAGGACCGGGGGCGCCCCGGCCACGCCCACCTCGGCGTGCCCCGATCGGGCGCCCTGGACGCACCGGCGGCCGCCCTGGTCAACCGTCTGGTGGGCAACTCCCCGGACGCGGCCGTGCTGGAGACCACCCTCAACGGCTGCTCCGTACGGCCCCGCTCGGCGGTCACGGTGGCCGTCGGCGGTGCCCCCGGTCCGGTCACCGTGGACGGCCGCCCGGCCCCGTGGGGTGCGCCGGTACGGGTTCCCGGCGGGGCCCTCCTCGACATCGGCCACGCACGCTCCGGCGTACGGGGCTATCTCGCCGTCGCCGGTGGAGTGGCCGTCGAACCGGTGCTGGGCAGCCGCTCCACGGACCTGTTGTCGGGCCTCGGCCCGCCCCCGCTGACGGACGGCACCGTGCTCCCGCTCGGCCGCCCGCGTCCCCCGCACGCGCGCGTGGACGTCGTCCCGCACCCGGCGCCGCCCTCGGAGCTGGTGCTGCGCGTCACCCTGGGACCGCGCGACGACTGGTTCTCGGACACGGCGCTGCGCACCCTCACCAGGCACCCCTACGCCGTGTCGTCCGCGAGCAACCGCATCGGACTGCGCACGGAGGGGCCCGCGCTGGAACGCTCCCGGGCGGGTGAACTGCCCAGCGAGGGGATGGTGCTGGGCGCCGTCCAGGTGCCGCCGGACGGCCGTCCTGTCGTCTTCCTCGCCGACCACCCGACCACCGGGGGCTACCCCGTGATCGCTGTCGTCCACCCGGCGGACCTGCCCGCCGCGGCCCAGGCCGCGCCGGGCACGCCGGTGCGGTTCGTCGCCGTACGGCACCGTCGCTGACCGGGGGCGGCGCGCGGCGTCGGGTCGGTCGTGCCGGGGCGCCTCACGCCGGCTCCGGCCGCTGCTCGGGGGCGGACAGCGCGGCCAGGGCCGAGGCCACCGCGTGGGAGGCGGACAGGTCCAGCCGGGCGCTGGTGCCGCGCGCCTTGTGGCGTACCTCGGCGGCGGCGAGGGCCAGGAGCTGCGGCAGCAGGTCCGTGCAGCGCCGGGCCACCCAGCCGGTGCCCGCGGTGGCCAGCCACCAGAGGCCGGCGCCGCGGCCGGGTGCCGCGAACTCGGGCTCGGCGGAGGGCGCGGGGCCGAGGGCGATCCCCGCCTCGGTGAGCAGGGCGTGGAAGCGGAGGGCGAGCTGCCGGTGCCCCCGCTCGCCTGGGTGCAGCCGGTCCGCGCTCCACATCGCGCGGTCCGTCAGCCAGGCGCCCTCCGAGGCGTGCAGATGAACGGCTCCGTGGCGCTCGGACAGGGCGTGCACGACGGTGTTGACGGCCCGCTGCCGTCGGGCGAGGGGCCTGGCGAGCGCCCCGGGCAGGCCGAGCATCGCCCCGGGGTCGGGCAGACAGGCGGTGAGCAGCACCGCCCCGCGCTCCCGGAGGGCCCCGTAGACCACGTCGAGGCGGGCGGTGACGGCGTGGATGTCGAAGGTGCACCGCAGGGTGTCGTTGACACCGATGACGACCGAGGCGACGTCCGGACGGAGTTCGAGCGCGGCGGACAGCTGCCGGTCCAGGACGTCGCGCGTCTGGGAGCCGCTGACGGCCAGGTTGACGAACTCCACGCCCGGCCGCGCGCCCAGGCCCACGCCCGGCCCCTCCCCCGGCCCCCCGTCCGCTCCGAGCCCTTCGGCGAGCAGCGCGGCCCAGCCCCGCCGGCCGCCTGCGACGGGATCGCCCACGCCCTCGGTGAGGGAGTCGCCGAGGGCCACGAACCGCAGGGCTCTCATCCCACGCCCTCCCGCACCGGGCGCCCGACGGTCGCGTCGTGCGCGGCGAGGAAGGCGTCCACCGCGGTCCCCCAGCCGAAGCACTCGGCACGCGCGCGTGCCGCCTCCCTGCGTTCGCCCTCGGACCGGTCCAGCAGCAGTTCGACGGCGTCCGCGAAGGACTCCCCGTTGTCGGCCGCCGTGGCGCCGGCCGATCCGATGACCTCCGGCAGCGCGGAGGAGGAACTGGCCACCACGGGCGTACCGCAGGCCATGGCCTCCAGAGCGGCCAGCCCGAACGTCTCGGCGGGCCCGGGGGCCAGGGCCACATCGGCGGAGGCCTGCAGCGCGCCCAGGGTCTCGCGGTCGCCCACGTGCCCCAGGAAGGTCACCGGCAGCCCCTTGGCCCGCTGTTCGAGCCTGCCGCGCAGCGGCCCGTCCCCGGCGACGACCAGCACGGCCCGCCGCCCGCGCGCGAGCAACGCCTGCAGGGCGTCGACGGCCGTGCCGGGCCGCTTCTCCACGGACAGCCGGGAGCACATCACCAGCAGGACCTCGTCCACGCGCGCGTGCCGTTCCCGCAGCCCCCGGTCGCGCAGGGAGGGGTGCCGTCCCACGAGGTCGACGCCCAGGGGCGCCCGTACGACGTTGCGCGCTCCGATCCGTACGAACTCCCGTTCGGCGAACTCGGTGGTGCACACCACCCGCGAGTAGGTGTGGGCCGTACGGACGTTGAGGGCGTCCGACGCCCGCCGGGCCATGCCCTCCGGCAGCCCCCAGGTCCGCAGCACGCCGTCGGCGGTCTCGTGCGAGACCATCACCGCGCGCACCCTGGCCCGTCGCGCCCACTTCCCCGTCCAGCGCAGCGTGGTCCGGTCGGAGACCTCCAGCCGGTCGGGCCCCAGCGACTCCAGGAGGCGGGTCACCCGTCCCTTGTCCGTGAGAACCCGGTAGCCGCCGGTCCCCGGCAGCAGCGGTCCGGGCAGGGTGATCACCCTGCCCTGCTCGGTCGCGCGGTCGGTGTACCGCTGGCCGGGCACGACCAGCACGGCCTCGTGCCCGGCCGCCTCGTACCCCCGTCCCAACTCCCGCAGGGCGGTCCGCAGACCCCCCGAGGAGGGAGCCACGAAGTTGGCGAGCCGCACGATCCGCAGCCCCGTCCGGGCACCGTCCCTCGGTGCCCCCTCGACAGCGGCCCCGCTCATGCCGCCACCGCCGTCCGCGCCGTCAGCACGTCGGCGTAGTGCCCGATGAGCTGATCGCCGACGGCCGCCCAGGTGCGTCCCTCGACCATGGCCCGTCCGGCGGCCCCGTAGGCGGCCCGCAGCGCCGGGTCGGCGGCGAGCGACCACACGGCATCGCGTACGGCGGCCGCGTCGCGCGGCGGGACGAGGAGCCCCGTGCGCCCGTGGGCGACGAGGTCCAGCGGGCCCCCGGCGGCGGGAGCCACCACCGGCACCCCGCTGGCCATGGCCTCCTGCACGGTCTGGCAGAAGGTCTCGAAGGGCCCGGTGTGGGCGAAGACGTCGAACGAGGCGAAGATCCGCGCGAGTTCGTCGCCGGTGCGGCGGCCCAGGAAGACAGCCCCCGGCAGGGCTTCGCGCAGCCCGGGTTCGCTCGGCCCGTCGCCCACGACCACGACCCGCACGCCCTGCAGACCGCACACTCCCGCGAGCAGTTCGATCTGCTTCTCGGGCGCGAGACGGCCGACGTATCCGACGATCAGCTCACCGTTCGGCGCCAGCTCGCGGCGCCACGCCTCGTCGCGCAGGTCGGGGCGGAACCGGACGGTGTCGACACCACGCGGCCACAGGCTGACCCGGGGCACACCGTGTGCCTCCAGGTCGCGCAGGGCCGCGCTGGACGGGGCGAGGGTGCGGTCGGCGGCGGCGTGCACGGAGCGGATGCGGCGCCAGGCCGCCGCCTCACCGGCGTGCACGTAGGTGCGGGCGTATCCGGCGAGGTCGGTCTGGTAGATGGCGACGGCGGGGACACCGAGACGGGCGGCGGCCGCCATGCCGCGCACGCCGAGGACGAAGGGGCTGGCCAGGTGGACGATGTCGGCCCGGTGCTCGACGATCGCCGCGGCGACCCGGCGGCTGGGCAGGGCGACGCGGACCTGGGGGTAGCCCGGGAGCGGGAGGGAGGGGACGCGGACGACGGGGCACGGCGCCTGGAGGTCGGCTCCGGCCCCCTGGGCGGTGGCCGGGGCCACGACGAGCGGGGCGTGCCCCCGCGCGACGAGGTGCCGCGCGGTCTGCAGGGCGCAGTGGGCCACGCCGTTCACATCGGGGGGAAAGGACTCGGTCACGATGACGACACGCATACCCGTGTTGTCCTCGGGCTGGACGTGGCCGCGTCAACGTGGATCTTTCCGCGCGGGGAACGTCCCATGAGCGTTGCGCTGCACACCTGTCCAGGTCAGGCCGTGTCCATGCCCCCCTGACCTCCGGGTCGCCGGATGTTCACACTGCGGGCATGTCAGGACCGATTCGACTGCGAACGGCTGTCTGGACGTCGTCCTCCTCGGCCGGGTCGGCGGCGAGCCTGCGGAGTTGTTCGACGACTCGCGTGTCTCCCGTCTCGGCGTGCCGGGCGGCGATCTCGCGGGTGGTCTCTTCGCAGTCCCAGAGGCACTCGACGGCGAAGCCGGCCGCGAAGGAAGGGTCGGTGGCGGCGAGCGCTCGGGCGGCGCGGCCACGGAGGTGGGAGGAGGCGGTCTCGCGGTAGATGTGGCGCAGGACGGGCGCGGCGCAGACGATGCCGAGGCGTCCGGCGCCGTCGACGAGCGTCCACAGGGTCGTCGCGTCCGGTCCTTCGCCGCGCACGGCCTCGCGCAGTGCGCCGAGGACCAGGTCGCTGTCCTTGGCCCCACCGAGACAGGCGAGCATCCGTCCGGCCGCGGCGCCGAGCGGATCGGGCCGGTGCACCCAGCCGCGTGCCCGGTCGACGGCGGCCATACTGCGCATCCGTTCGAAGGCGTCGACGGCGGCCTCCACGACCATCGCCGTGCCGTCGGTCACGGCGCCCTCGATCAGGTCGAGGGCGTCGGGATCGTTGCCGTCGGCGAGGTAGCGCAACGCGGTGCAACGGGCGCCGTCGTCGCCCGAGCGGGCGGCGGAGAGGATCTCGGGCCGGTCCTCGGGGCCCGCGACGGCGGTCAGGCACCGGGCCGCCGGCACATGGAGGACCGCACCGCGTTCGATGCCCTGCTGGGCCCACTCGAACACAGCCCTGACGCTCCACCCCGGCCGGGGTCCGCTCGGCCGCATCTGTCGCTGCCAGCGGTCGAAACAGCCCGTCTCCTGGGCGGCACGCACGCGGGTGGCGATCGCCTCGCGGGGATCGTCGGCCCACAGCCGCCAGGGCCGTGGTTCGAAGGCGTCCCGGACGGTGGCGGCCAGCTCGGCCTCGCCCTCCGGATCGGTGGGGAAGCGGGCCAGGACGGGCTCGGCGAGGGAGCGCAGCCCTTCGTCGTCGTCCCTGAGGGCCAACTCGTCCAGGGCCCAGGCCCAGCTGGTGCCCACGGCGGCGTACCTGCGCAGCAGTTCGAGCGCGTCCCGCCTGCCGTACGAGGCGAGGTGCCCGAGGACCGCGAGGGCCAGCCCGGTGCGCGACTCGTCGGTGTCGAGCACGTCCTCGGCGTCGAAGAGGTGCCGCTCGATCTCGTCGAGCTCGCCGCTCAGATCGAGGTAGAGACGGGCGTAGTACAGGGAGCGGTTCTCCACCTGCCAGTCGTGGCGGGGGTCGCTCAGCACACAGTGGTTCAGTGCCGCGAGCGCCTCGGCCCGCGGGGCGGTGAGCGCGTGCAGGGTGCCGTCGCCGCGGCCCCGCTGCAGCAGGCCGAGCAGCGTACCGCTGGGCGCTATGACCGGTTCGAACATGGGAAACAGCCTCACATCAAGCGTCGACGCAACCGGGAATCCTGCATTACCTGGCCGCGTGACCACACGTCGGAGCGCCCGCCGTCTCTTGCTTGCTGAAGACCATCTTCCTCTGCCTCTCGTCGGTGGCCCATGTGGACCGCATCACGGCCCACGCGGTGCGGCAACACCTGCCCAGCCATCATGTCCGTGAATCACGACGTCATGATGACCCGGCGGTTCTCGCTGCCGCGACCGAAATTTCCGGCGGCCCCGTACCGCCTCCCCCGTCTTTCGTGTTTTGCCTGGTCAGAACGTGTTGCTCAGTGTGCTGCGAACAGTTCGAGCAGTTCCGTCTTGCCGAACATGCGGGCGGTGTCGACCGCGTTCGGAGTGCCCGCGGCCGGGTCGGCCCCGCCGTCCAGGAGGACCCGGATGACGCTCTCCTCGCCCTTGAAAACCGCCCCCGCGAGAGGGGTCTGGCCGCGGTCGTTGACGCGGTCGGCCTCCCCGCCGCGGGCCAGGAGGGCCCGTACGGCGTCGGCGTGACCGTGGTACGCGGCGAGCATCACGAGCGAGTCGCCGCGGTCGTTGGTGAGGTCGGCCGGCACACCCGCGTCGACGTACGCCACGAGCGCCTCGGTCTCGCCCCGCCGGGCCAGATCGAAGATCTTGGTCGCCAGCTCCACGACCTCCGGGTCGGGGGCTTCGCTCATCGCCGGGACCACCTCTCACATACGCGCTTCGAGCCGAACGGGTGAATCGCCAGGGTACTGGCTCGAAGCGCACATCAGGGGACAGAGCCGAGGCAAAGATCACACCGAGTCCCGCCGCGCGCAACAGCCCAGCTCGGACGGCCCAACGCCGATTCGGCCACCAGGGCGAAATCTTTGGAATTTCACCCATATGCACCTTTTATAGTATGGATACATGCTGTGACCTTGGAAGAACTCATGGTGATTGTCCCCATCAACCAGGAGAGCCCAAATGATCCTGAACATCTCAGGCGTCGTCCTGCTCGGCGTCATCGTCTTCCTGTTCTTCCGCAAGGACGGACTGAAGGCCTCGCACTGCATCGTCGTCACGCTCTTCGGCTTCTACCTCGCCAGCACGGGCATCGCCCCGAGCATCACAGCGGGCGGCGAGAGCCTCGCGAGCCTCCTCGGTGGGATCAAGTTCTGACCCGCCCCCCTTCCGCACGCACCCCCAGGAGACAGCCGTGGCCCGGGTCCCCCTCCCCCGCATTCTGAGCACCGGTGGCGCGCACCTCGCCAGGAGCCGGGAGCTGGCCCGGACTGCGGCCGACGGCGCCACCGACGTCCTCCACCCGTTGATCACGATCACGCGTGGACTGCGCCGGCTGGTCGCCGCCGGGCGCCGCAGATGGGCCGAGACCCCGAAGGACCGTCGCGGGTCACTGCTCTTCCTGGCGGCCTCGATCGTCCTGGTCGTGACCCTGGTGCCGTACGGCCTGCTGCTCGCCGTCATCGCCCTGATGGCGGCGGCAGCCTGGGCGGGCCGCGGGAGCGCAGCCGCCGAGCCGCCCGGCCCCGACGAGTCCCAGACCCAGCGCCTGCGCTCCCTCTACGAGGCCCTGGTCCCCTGCTTCTCGGCCGCCGAGGACCCCGAACCGCTCTACGCGCACGGCGGGGCCTGGGACAAGGCCTTCCCCACCTACGCGTTCGACGGCACCGGCCGGGTCTGCCATCTGCTGATCCGCTACCCGGCGTACTTCACGGACGGCGATCCCGAGGCCCGCGCGCGCATCGAGCAACTGCTGCACACCAAGGCGGGACGCGGCCGCGAGTACCGCTTCACCTGGGACGAGGAGGGCAACGAGCTCACCGTCGCCGTCCTCCCCCCGCTCGCCACCGACATCGCCGCCCAGCGGTTCGTGACGGCACCGGGCGAGACGGTCCTCGGTTTCACCGACGAGACCCACGTCCAGCGCACCCTGCCCCTCTCCTTCGGGGAGGAGCAGCGGGATGTGCCGCCGGTCGTCTGGCGCACCGGCGCCCGGTCCACCGAACCTCATCTGCTGGCCGTGGGCGAACCCGGCAGCGGCACCACGACCCTGCTCCGCTCGATCGCCCTCCAGGCGCTCCAGCACGGCGACGTCGTCATCGTCGAGGGCGGCGGCAGCGGTGAGTACGCGTGCCTGACCGGCCGCGACGGGGTGCTCGCCGTGGAGAACGGGCTCTCGGGGGCGTTGGCGAGCCTGGAGTGGGCGTCCCAGGAGACGGAGCGCCGGCTGATCGCCACGAACCGTGCCCGCCAGGCGGGCCGTCCGGCGCCGGACGACATCCGCCGCCCCCTCTGGCTCCTCCTGGACCGCCCGAGCGTGCTGACCCACCTCGCCGCGGCCGAGGGCCGGCCCGACCCGCAGTCCCACCTCCAGATCCCCCTCAGGCACGGCCGCGCGGTCGACGTCACCGTCGTGATCACCGAACAGTTCGACCACCTGGACGCCCTCACGGAGGCGGTACGTCAGCACACCCGCGCGCGTGTCGTCCTGGGTCCCGCCTCCCCCGAGCAGGTCGAGACGGTGCTGGGTGCCGCACCCCCCACCACGCCCACCCCGGACATGCCTCCGGGCCGCGGCTACGCCCGCCTGGGCCTCGCCCCCGCCCTCCGCCTCCAGGTGCCCACCACCCCGGACCCCTACGACGACATCACCCCCGAACCCCACCGCCAGGCGGTCCTCGACCTGCTCCCACCGCACACGACCCCGGCGGACGCCCTCACCAAGACGGCCCCGGTGGAGACCTGAGCCCAGCACGTCCCGTCCGGTCCCAGGCGCACGACCGTCCCCGCCGCAGGCTTCCTCCCCGCTCCCCACCCGCGCCGTCCCCTGGCGGCACGACTGGCCGCCACCGGACCCTCACGCCACGAACGTCCGCGGCCCCTCGCCTCCGCCGGACGCCCCGTCCCGCACCAACCGCGCCGCCGCCGCCAGCCGGGCCGCCGCCTCCTCGGCCACCGCTCCCCCCACGGTGAACGGCAGCCGCACATACCCCTCGAAGGCCCCGTCCACCCCGAACCGAGGCCCGGACGGCACCCGAACCCCCACCCGCTCCCCCACCTCGGCGAGCCGCGAGCCGGACAGCCCCCCGGTGCGGACCCACAGCGTCAGCCCACCCCGAGGCTCCGAGAACTCCCAGTCCGGCAGCTCCCGGCGCACCGCGGCCACCAGGGCGTCCCGGTTCCCCCTGGCCTGCTCCCGCCGCACCCCCACGGCCTGCGTCCAACCCCCCGTGCTCATCAGCCAGTTCACGGCCAACTGCTCCAACACGGGTGTCCCCAGATCCGCGTACGCCCGAGCCGCGACCAGACTCCGGATCACATCCGGCGCCGCCCGCACCCATCCGATCCGCATCCCCGCCCAGAACGCCTTGCTGGCCGACCCGACCGTGATCACCGTGGATCCCGCCGGATCGAAGGCGCACACGGGCCGCGGCATCTTCACGTCGTCGAGCCACAGCTCGCTCATCGTCTCGTCGGCGACGAGCACCGTCCCGGCGCCCCGAGCCGCGTCGACGAGCCCCCGCCGACGGTCCTCGTCGGCGAGCGCCCCCGTCGGGTTGTGGAAGTCGGCGACGACGTACGCCAGTCGGGGCGCCGCGTCCCGCAGTACCTGACGCCACCGGTCCATGTCCCAGCCGGCGAGCCCGTCCGCCATGGCCACCGGCACCAGCCGCGCCCCCGCCTCCCGCATCAACTGCAGGATGTTGGCGTACGACGGCGACTCCACCGCGATCCGCTCACCGCGCCCCGCGAAGAGGTGGCAGATGGCGTCCATGGCGCCCATCGCGCCGGTGGTCACCATGATCTGCTCGGGCATCGTCGGAATACCGCGCGCGGTGTAGCGGTCGGCGAGCATGGAGCGCAGGGCGGGCAGTCCGGCCGGGTAGTCGCCGTGCGTGTGGGCGTAGGGCGGCAGTTCCTCCAACGCGCCCTGCACGGCCCGGGTGAGCCAGGGCTCGGGCGCGGGCAGGGCGGCACAGCCCAGGTCGATCATCGAGCCGAGCGCCTCGGGGGGCAGCGGCTCCAGGCCCCGCGCGGGCAACGGCTTCCCCGCCGGTACCGCGGTCCAACTGCCCGCTCCCCGCCGGGACTCCAGGAACCCCTCCGTGCGCAGCGCCTCGTAGGCCGCCGCGACGGTCGTACGGCTCACGGAGAGGGAGAGCGCCAGCTCCCGCTCGGCGGGCAGCCTGGCGGCGACGGGCACCCGCCCCTCCAGCACCAGCAGACGGATCCCGTCGGCGAGCGCACGGTAGGCGGGCGGGCGGCGGGTGCCGGGGCCGGCGGGACGCTCCTGCTGCGAGGTGAGCAGCCGCGCGAGCTGCGCCGCGCCGACCGCCGAAGTCCACTGCGCCATGATTCCAGTCCACCTTCCGCGAATTGGCCATGGATGCCAACTTTCTTCAAGCCACAGAGTGTCATGCGTCAGGCCACCGGCACCACCAGGGGGAACGTCTTGCCCGCACAGCACGAGCCACCGCACCAGCCACAGCAGGACCCACGACAGGACGCGCGGGCATCCGCCCAGCGGCATCGAGCTCGCCGGTTGGTCCAGCTCTACATCGGTCTGGCGCTGTACGGCGCCAGCTCCGCGCTCCTCGTACAGGCCGGTCTCGGGCTGGAGCCCTGGAACGTGCTGCACCAGGGCCTGGCGGAGCTGACCGGGCTGACCATCGGGGTGGTGTCGATCGTCGTGGGGGCGGTGGTGCTGCTCCTGTGGATCCCGCTCCGCCAGCGCCCGGGCCTCGGCACGGTCTCCAATGTCTTCGTGGTGGGCATCGCGATGGACGCCACCCTGGCGCTGGTGCCGGAGGCGCACACCATGGTCGTACGCATCCCCTTGCTGGCCGCCGGGATCGTACTGAACGGCGCGGCGACCGGCCTCTACATCGCGGCCCGCTTCGGCCCGGGCCCGCGTGACGGCCTGATGACCGGGCTGCACCGGCGTACCGGCCGCTCGCTCCGGCTGATGCGGACGGCTGTGGAGGTGGCGGTGCTGGCCGGCGGCTTCGCCCTCGGCGGCACGGTCGGGGTGGGCACCCTGCTCTACGCCCTCTGTATAGGCCCCCTCGCCCAGTTCTTCCTGCGGGTGTTCGCCGTGCCCTCGGAATCCGGCAGCACGGTCGTTGCCACCGGTCCATCGAGGCGAGCCATACTGCCCGGGTGACCGCCCTCATACGCCACCCCTACCTCGACCACCCGGGCCCGATCGCCTTCGCCCACCGGGGCGGGGCGGCCGACGGCCTGGAGAACACCACGGCCCAGTTCCGGCGGGCGGTGGAGTCGGGCTACCGCTACATCGAGACCGACGTCCACGCCACGCGCGACGGCAAGCTCGCCGCCTTCCACGACGCGACCCTGGACCGGATGACCGACGGGGCCGGCCGGATAGCCGACCTGACGTGGAGGGAGATCCGCGACGCGCGCGTGGCGGGCGTCGAGCCGGTCCCCCTCTTCGAGGAGCTCCTCGAAGAGTTTCCCGACGTCCGCTGGAACGTCGACGTCAAGGCGGAGCCCGCGCTGCACCCGCTGCTCAATCTGATCGCCCGTACCGACTCCTGGGACCGGGTCTGCGTCGGCTCCTTCTCCGAGTCCCGGGTGGCCCGCGCCCAGCGCCTCGCCGGTCCGCGCCTGGCCACCTCGTACGGCACGAGCGGCGTGCTGGCGCTGCGGCTGCGGTCGTGGGGCGTCCCCGCCACGGTGCGCCGCTCGGCGGTCGCCGCCCAGGTGCCCGAGTCGCACGCCGGAGTGCCCGTGGTCGACCACCGTTTCGTACGGGCGGCCCACGCGCGCGGGCTGCAGGTGCACGTCTGGACCGTGAACGAACCGCAACGCATGCACCGGCTCCTGGACCTGGGCGTCGATGGCATCATGACCGATCACATCGACACGCTGCGCAAGGTGCTGGAGGACCGGGGGACCTGGGTCTGACACCCT
The DNA here is from genome assembly GCF_031845845.1 of Streptomyces gottesmaniae. NCBI lineage: Bacteria > Bacillati > Actinomycetota > Actinomycetes > Kitasatosporales > Streptomycetaceae > Streptomyces > Streptomyces gottesmaniae. The sequence continues at coordinate 64,627 of NZ_JAVRFJ010000038.1, read as the reverse complement.
CGCGCGGCCCGTTCACGGGGAAGCGAGGGGCACGGGTGGGCACCGACACCGTGCGGACGGACGCGGCCGACGAGGCCGCGGGCAGACGGCGCGAACAGCGCGGCTGGTACTTCTACGACTGGGCCTGCTCCGTCTACTCGACCAGCGTCCTGACCGTGTTCCTCGGCCCCTATCTGACCGAGGTCGCCAAGGCCGCCGCCGACACCGACGGCTACGTCCACCCACTGGGCATACCGGTCCGCGCCGGCTCCTTCTTCGCGTACTCGGTCTCCCTGTCGGTGATCCTGGCCGTGGTGATCATGCCGCTGGTGGGCGCGGCCGCCGACCGTACGGGCCGCAAGAAGCCCCTCCTGGCCGCGACCGCCTATGTCGGCGCCGCCGCGACGGCGGGGATGTTCTTCCTGGACGGCGAGCGCTATCTGCTCGGCGGCGCCCTGCTGGTGGTGGCGAACGCGGCGCAGTCCGTGGCGATGATGCTCTACAACTCCTACCTGCCCCAGATCGCACCGCCCGAGGAACGCGACGCCGTCTCCTCCCGCGGCTGGGCCTTCGGCTACGCGGCCGGCTCCCTGGTGCTGGTCGCGAACCTGATCCTCTTCACGGCCCACGAGTCCTTCGGCATCTCCGAGGGCATGGCCGTCCGCATCTGTCTGGCCTCGGCGGGCCTGTGGTGGGGCGCCTTCACCCTGATCCCGCTGAACCGCCTGCGCGACCGGCGCCGCCCGGCCGGAAAGTCCGCGGGCGCCGAAGGAGCGACAGCCCCAGGGCTGCGTCAACTGGCCGCGACCGTCCGTGACATGCGGCGCCACCCGCTGACCCTGAGCTTCCTCCTCGCCTACCTCGTCTACAACGACGGCATCCAGACGGTGATCTCCCAGGCCTCGGTGTACGGCTCCGAAGAACTCGGCCTGGAACAGTCCACGCTCATCGTGGCGGTCCTGCTGGTGCAGGTCCTGGCGGTGGGCGGCGCCCTCGGCATGGGGCGGCTCTCCCGGCGCTACGGAGCCAAGCGCACGATCCTCGGCTCCCTGGTCGCCTGGACCCTGATCCTCGCCGCCGGCTACTTCCTCCCCGCGAACGCCCCGCTGTGGTTCTTCGTCCTTGCCTCGGGCATCGGCCTGGTCCTCGGCGGCAGCCAGGCCCTGTCCCGCTCCCTCTTCTCCCATCTCGTCCCGCCCGGCAAGGAGGCCGAGTACTTCGCCGCCTACGAGATGAGCGACCGCGGCATGAGCTGGCTGGGCCCGCTGTTGTTCGGCGTGACCTATCAGCTGACCGGAAGTTATCGAGACGCGATCATCTCGCTGGTGGCCTTCTTCGTCCTTGGGTTCGCCCTGCTCACGAGGGTCCCCGTGCGCCGGGCGATCAGCGACGCGGGCAATCCCGTGCCGGACAGGATTTAGCGCTGGAGGCGAAAGGGCTGTAGTGTACGCGTTTGGCCTGCCAGGCGTACCGTTACTGCGCGTCAAAGATGCCGAAACGCTGGGTGACATCTGCTGTCAGATGTGACAAACCGGGCGCCGGTGGGTACTGCACTGGTTGACAAGGCTGCGGCTACGACGGCGACGCACTACCCGGAACGGGACACGGAACGGGAATCTTTACCGCCGACCGGACGTTGACCGGATGACGACGACAGCGACACCTGTCCTGTGGGCGACAAGCCCGGGAGGCACGATTCATGAGTGAGCGAGCTCTTCGCGGCACGCGCCTCGTGGTGACCAGCTACGAGACGGACCGCGGCATCGACTTGGCTCCGCGCCAGGCCGTGGAGTACGCATGCGAGAAGGGGCACCGCTTCGAGATGCCCTTCTCGGTCGAGGCGGAGATTCCGCCGGAGTGGGAGTGCAAGGTCTGCGGGGCCCAGGCACTCCTCGTGGACGGCGACGGCCCTGAGGAAAAGAAGGCCAAGCCCGCGCGTACGCATTGGGACATGCTGATGGAGCGGCGCACCCGTGAGGAGCTCGAAGAGGTCCTCGAAGAGCGCCTGGCGGTTCTCCGCTCCGGCGCGATGAACATCGCGGTACATCCGCGAGACAGCCGCAAGTCCGCCTGACCCCTGCGGGGGCCGGACGGGCACACAGCGCAACCGATGACCGCGGGCGCCGTACGATCATGTACGGCGCCCGCGGTCATCGGCATGCGTACGTCGGGACCCCAAGGGGCCGCAGGCCGGCCCGCTAGGGGCGCGGGGAACTGCGCGAGAGAACCCCCACCGGACGATCAGCCGGGGTCGAAGTCGAAGGGGCGCAGCCCCCTCGAGTACGGGACGGGACGGGTAAGGTGGCGGGGCGAGGACCCGCTTCAGCGATCCAGCGGAGGACGAGGCCCCTCCGGCGACTGCTCCCCGGCACCAGCGTCGTCCCGAATGACCTCCCCCTGCACGACCTTCCCGTCGGGCCGATGCATACGCGCCTGCTGAAAGGCGTCCCCGAAGGTCCCCCCACCGGCCTCACGGATCTTCCGCTCGAAGGTCCGCTCCGTATAGCGTCCCAACGCCTTCTGCACCGGCGGAATCAGCAGCACCAGCCCCACCGCGTCCGAGACCAGCCCCGGCAGCAGCAGCAACAGGCCCCCCAGCATCAGGAAACCGTTGCCCTCACTCTTCCCGGAGCCGGAGCCAGAGCCGGTGCCGGGATCGGCCGCCCCGCCCTGCTGTTGTTGCAGCGTCTCGGACAACGCCCGGAACGCCCGCCGCCCGGCCCGCTTGACCACTGCCGAGCCCCCGACGAAACCGGCGACGAGCAGCAGGAAGACCGTGAACCCGCCGGCCGCGCCCGCGACCACCGTGAGCAGCCAGATCTCCAGCACCAGCCACGCGGCGACGCCCAGCGGCAGAAACGTGCGCAGCCGGGAACGCCGGGGCCGGGCGGGGTGCGTCGAGGACGGAACGCCTGTCGTCATGCTCCCAGTGTGCCTGGCCCAGGCTCAGCACGGGATAAGGGGATGATCACGCCTTCTTGCCGTCCCGTCCCAGCACCTTGCCGACCCGCTCCCCCACGCCCCACGCCGTGACCCGCCACAGCGCCTCGACGAGGATGTCGCGGCTCATCTTGGAGTCGCCCAGCTCGCGCTCGACGAAGGTGATGGGCACCTCGACGACGTGGTAGCCCGCCTTGATCGCGCGGCGGGCGAGGTCGACCTGGAAGCAGTACCCCTGGGAGGCGACCTCGTCGAGGCCCAGCCCTTCGAGGGTCTCGCGGCGGAACGCCCGGTAGCCGCCGGTGACGTCACGGACGGGGACGTCGAGCAGGACACGGGAGTAGAGGCTGCCGCCGCGGGAGATGAACTCGCGGGATCTGGGCCAGTTCACCACGCGGCCGCCCGGCACCCAGCGGGAGCCGAGGACGAGGTCGGCGCCCTTGAGCGCGGTGAGCAGCCGCGGCAGTTCCTCGGGCTGGTGCGAGCCGTCGGCGTCCATCTCGATGAGGACGCCGTAGCCGTTCTCCATGCCCCAGCGGAAGCCCGCGAGGTAGGCCGCGCCGAGCCCTTCCTTGCCCTTGCGGTGCAGCACCTGGACGTGATCGTCCTCGACGGCCAGCTCGTCGGCGAGCTTGCCGGTGCCGTCGGGGCTGTTGTCGTCGGCCACCAGCACGTGCGCGTCGGGAACGGCCTTGCGCACCCGGCCCACGATCGCCTTGATGTTCTCCGCCTCGTTGTAGGTCGGGATGATCACCAAGGCCGTGCCGAGCGGGCCGAACCGCCTCTCCTGGCCTTGAGCCGCGAGGGTCCCGTCGCCGTCGTTCACTGCTGCCCCTTCGAGTCCTCCGTACGCAGGGGACCACCATAGTGGCCGCGGCCTGCGATGGAGTGTCGGACGGTGTCCAGAGGGGTGTCGGGTCAACAGGGGGTGTGCGGGAGCGCGCTCTGTGTAGCCTGCGCGCCGCCGAAGAAGACCTCGCACGCTCGGCGAGGCGGCCACGGGTGCGGGACCGTCGCTGCGGATGGGGGCCCGACGCCCTTCGGGCCGACCTGGGGCCCGCTGGCTGCGGGTCGACCGAAAGCCGTTGTCTACTGAGCGTCCGGGCCCCACCCGGGTCGCACCTACCCGACCGGGCCGGAACGTTCCCTCGTCGAAGCGCGAACCCTGGGCCTGGCTGCCAGCGGTGGTGCGCCGGTGCGGCACACCGCCCCTGACCCAGCGGCGCTTCGACGACCGCGCGGAAGTTCCCCGGTCGGACGTCCGGTGGTGGACCCGGCAGAACCTACCCGCCCGCTGCCGTCCACTGTCAACTGCCGTCTGACCTGCGACAATTCCCTCAAATGCCTGGTCGGTGGGGAGGATCCGCAGGTCGCGCGGCGCGCCGAACGGCCATGATCGGTTTCCTGTCGTCCGGCGAGATCACTCGCCCGGCCGTACGAAAACCGTCCGCCCCGCGACCACGGTCCGCAGGCAGACGGGCAGGTCGGAGCCGGGGCTGAGGTCGGGCAGGCCGGGGGTGCCCGAACGGGGGTCGGTGGACCAGCGGGCCACACGGTCGTCGGGAGCCTGGACGACGAGTTCGCCGGTGCGCCACACCGCATAGTCCGCGGGGGCGCCCGGCACGAGGACCCCCGCGTCGTCCCGCCCGATCGCCCGCCAGCCGCCCCGAGTGTGCGACGTGAACGCGGCGCGCACGGAGACCCGGTGCTCCGGCGTGCGATGGAAGGCAGCCGCGCGGACGGTGCCCCAGGGGTCCAGCGCCGTGACCGGGCTGTCGGAGCCGAACGCCAGGGGTACGCCGGCGCGCAGCAGGGCCGCGAACGGGTTCAGGGTGCGGGCGCGATCGACACCGAGCCGCTGGGCGTACATGCCCTCCTCCCCGCCCCACAGCGCGTCGAACGCGGGCTGCACGGAGGCGGTGAGGCCGAGTTCGGCGAAGGCGGCGACGGTGTCCGGGGTGAGCATCTCGGCGTGCTCGACACGGTGCCGGGCCGCCCGCACACGGGCCAGGCCGACCTTCTCGGCCGCCTCCCGCACACCGTCGACCACCGAGGCCACCGCGGCGTCCCCGATGGCGTGGAAGCCCGCCTGGAGCCCCGCCTCGGTGCAGGCGACCACATGGGCCGCGACGGCGCCGGCGTCCAGGTAGGCCGTGCCGGTGTGAGCGGCGTCGGCGTACGGCTCGTGCAGGCACGCCGTGTGCGAGCCGAGGGCGCCGTCGACGAAGAGGTCGCCGGCGGCGCCGAGCGCGCCGAGGGCGCGCGCCTTCTCGACGTCGCGCTCCGCCCAGTAGCCGACCACGCGCGGGCCGGGCTCCTCGGCGGCGAGCCGCAGCAGGCCCGTGAAGTCGTCCTCGGAGGAGATCTCGGGTCCCGCGCACTCATGGACCGAGCCGATGCCGAGCGCGGCGGCGTGGGCGAGCGCGGCACGCTGGGCCTCGATGCGCTGGCCGGGGGTGACGGCCCCGAGGGCGGCGGCCCGTACGGCGTGGTGGGCGTCGCGGGTGAGCGGGCCGTCCGCGAAGGCGTCGGCACCCGGGACCAGGTCCAGCAGGGCGGTGCTCACGACGGCCGAGTGGACGTCGATCCGGCTCAGGTAGAGCGGGCGTCCGCCGGTGGCCTCGTCGAGTTCGGCGCGGGTCGGGGGGCGGCCCCCGGGCCAGCGGGCGGCGTCCCAGCCGTGACCGAGGAGGACGCGGTCGGAGGGACGGGCGCCTGCGAATTCCCGTACGAGAAGGAGCGCGGCCTCCAGGGAGGGGGCGGCGGAGAGGTCGAGACCGGTGAGCGCGAGGCCGGTGGCGGTGGTGTGCACGTGGGCGTCGGTGAAGGCCGGGGTGACCAGGGCACCTTCGAGGTCCACCACCTCGTCGACGCCGGCCGCGAAGGCGTCGGCGGCGCCCTCGGAGCCGACCCAGGCGATCTGGCCGTGCTCCACGACCATCGCGGTGGCGAACGGGTCGGCGGGGCTGTGGACTTCTCCACCGCGGAGCAACACGGTGTTCGACGGGGCGGTGCGATCACTCATGGGGACAGTCTCGCGTGTGCCGGCCGCCTCGTCGCACCAGGGCCGCGGTTCCGAGGCACCCGGTGCCGCCGCCGCGCCCACCGTTCCCCTCGCAACGAACGGCCACAGCGGCGAACGAGCGTCAGATCCTCGGGGGCCTGGCCTCGTAAGGGGTCGACAGGACCACGGTCGTGCGGGTCGAGACGCCCGCCAGGGAGCGCAGCCTCGCGAGGAGTTCCTCCAGCTCGTGCGGGGTCGCCACGCGGACCTTGAGAATGTAGTTCTCGTCGCCGGCGACGCTGTGGCATGCCTCGATCTCCGGGACGCCGGCGAGGCGTTCGGCGATGTCGTCGGGGGCGCTGGGGTCGAACGGTTTGACCGAGATGAACGCGGTCATCGGCAGCCCCACGGCCTCCGGGTCGACGACCGCGGCATAGCCCCGGATGACGCCACGCTGCTCGAGTCGGCGCACACGCTGATGCACCGCCGACGTGGACAGGCCCGTGGCCTTGCCCAGGTCGGTGTAGCTCATCCGCCCGTCCGCGACGAGCAGCTGCACGATCTGTCGGTCCAGCTCCTCCATGGCGCAAGAACCTACAGGGCGGTTGATCTCCTCCGATACCTGAGCGGCGCAGGTCATACCCGCTTCGTGATGTGCCTGAGAGCCACCTGTGCGCCATACGGGTGACAGCCGGACCATGTGGGGCACCTGCGAGCGGCATGTGACGAAGACCACAGCACCCGAACAGGCTTCGTGATGATCTCGTGATTACCGCCGAGACGGGGCGGGAAGTGCTTGCTGTGGTCGAGGCCGCAGTGCCTTCACGGCCCAGCCCGAGGGGGAGAATCCCATGCAGAGTCTTAAGCGCCCTGGTCGTACCGCACCCAAGCGTCTCCAGGCAGTCGTCGAACCCGAGCCGGAGGGCGTCGAACCGGACGACGAGTTCGACGCGTACGACACCTTCGAGATGTACCGGGTGATCTGCCCGGACTGCGCTCAGCCCATCGCGCTGCTGTCCGACGAGGACAGCCTGCCCGAGCATGCGCGCGTCGTGTCGCCGTGGAATCCGTTCGGGCTCACGGCCTGCGCCGGCACCGGTCGTTCGGCGAACGAGGCCCGGTCGGCGGACGAGTCCGTGGAGCCGCAGGAGCAGGACACCGCGCTCCTGTTGACGCTCCCTCAGGGACTCGACTGGCGGACCCAGCCCTTCTCGCACGTCGGCGGCCCGGGCTCGCGCCCGATGCGCGTACCGGTGATGCGGCGTCAGCAGCCCGATCAGCGCCAGGCCGATCAGCGCCAAGCCGCCTGATTCCGGGCCCCGTTCGGCCCACCACCTCAGCGCCCGGCGGGCGGGCCCGTCCTGCCCCGTTCGGTTCCGGCGCGAACTCAGACACGATTCCCGGGAACGGTGACCGGCTCGCCCTCGTGCGCGTTGTCCCGGTATGACCCCAACTTTTTCGGTGACCGGGAGTCGGCGTCACATCTTCGTGCCGGCTTCGGCAGAATCGCTTCCGCAAGGGTCGGCCCAGCATCAGGACCCGCCCATCTACCGGGCGCTGATGCGCACTTGGGCCGACCGAGGCCGCACCCTGCCGGGGCGTCACGATCCGGAGTGGGTGCGACTGGCGACGCCGCCGAGCGGCCTCGACCAGTTCGGCACCCCCTCGGACCCCTTCACGGCGCCCGACTCCTTCCGGGGTTCGTTCAGCGTGACTCGGGCCCCGCGAGGTGACGGGCGATGACCATCCGCTGGATCTGATTGGTGCCCTCGACGATCTGGAGCACCTTGGCCTCGCGCATGTACCGCTCGGTGGGGAAGTCCGCCGTGTATCCGTAGCCGCCGAGGATCTGGACGGCGTCCGTGGTGACCTTCATCGCGGCGTCGGTGCACAGCAGCTTCGCCATGGCCGCCTGCTTGGAGAACGGCCTGCCCGCGTCGCGCAGCCGTGCGGCGGAGAGGTAGAGCGCGCGGCCCGCCTCCACCTGTGTCGCCATGTCCGCGAGCATGAAGCGCAGTCCCTGGAAGTCGGAGATCGGCCGTCCGAACTGCTGCCGCCCGGTGGCGTAGGCGACCGCTTCGTCCAGTGCCGCCTGGGCCACGCCGATCGCGCAGGCCGCGATGCCGAGGCGCCCGGAGTCGAGAGCGGACAGGGCGATCGCGAAGCCCTGGCCCTCCTCGCCGATGCGTCGGCTGTCGGCGACGCGCACCTCGTCGAAGTGGAGCTGCGCGGTGGGTGAGCCCTTCATGCCCATCTTCTTCTCGGGCGCCGCGGCGCTCAGCCCCTCGGCGTCACCCGGCACCAGGAAGGCCGTGATGCCCCGGGAACCGGAGCCCTCGCCCCCCGTGCGGGCCATCACCGTGTAGAAGTCCGCGACGCCGCCGTGGGTGATCCAGGCCTTGGTGCCGCTGATCACCCAGTCCTCGCCGTCGCGGACGGCCTTGGTCCGCAGGGAGGCGGCGTCCGAGCCGGACGAGGGCTCGGAGAGGCAGTACGCGCCGAGCAGGCGGCCGCCGAGCATCGCCGGCAGATGCTCGATCTGCTGCTCCTTGGTGCCGTACTTGGCGAGGGCGTGGCAGGCGAGGGTGTGGACGCTGACCCCGAGGCCGACGGTGAGACGGGCCGTCGCCAGCTCTTCCAGCGCCTGCAGATAGACCTCGTACGGCTGGTCTCCGCCGCCGTGTTCCGCGTCGTACGGCAGGCCGAGCAGTCCCGATTCGGAGAGCAGGCCGAAGAGTTCACGAGGGAAGCGGCCGGCGTCCTCCTCCTCGGCCGCGTGCGGGGCGATCTCCCGCTGCGCGATCTCACGGACGAGCGAGATCAGATCCCGGGCCTCTTCCGTGGGCAGTTGACGTTCCACCGGCTGCGCGGCGCGGTCGGGCATGGCGACGCTCTCCTCCCTGTCGGGCACTGCGGCGGACACGCACCGGGGATGAGGTGGTGCCGCCGGGTCTCACGTGCCACAGCCGATGGTCCTCCTCCGGATCACGGAAGCCGCTGATCAGCGGCGGTGGCGCTTGGAGTATGCCCGATCCGGAGCAGCCAGTCACCGGTTAACGACCGTTCATTAGGACACATTCGGCGATCGCCACACCCCGGCTCGAATTGGTCCGAACCATTGACCCCAGTGGTCTAGTCCTCTACGTTCTCCCCCAACAACGCGCCATCGCGTTCATGCCATCGGCACAGCAGGTCCAGGCAGCACCCCTCCCCGCCTCGCGCCCCTCCCCCGGAGTCACGATGCTCAGACCGCACAGCCCCCGCGTCCCCGTCCGGACGCTCGTCGCCGCCACGTGTTGCGCCGCCCTCGGCGCCGGGCTCCTCGCCGGAGCGGGCACCGCGACCGCGACCTCCGCCTCCGCGAAGCCCGACTCCCGGCAACCCGCGCCCGGTGCCGCCCGGTCCAAGGTCGTCGGCTACTTCATCGACTGGGGCATCTACGGCCGCAAGTACTTCGTCAAGAACATCGAGACGTCCGGCTCGGCGAAGAAGCTCACGCACATCAACTACGCCTTCGGGAACGTCGTCGACGGCAAGTGCGCCCTCGGCGACGCCTGGGCCGACACCGACAAGCCCTTCACCGCCGAGGAGTCCGTGGACGGGGTCGCGGACACCGCGGACCAGCCGTTGAGCGGCAATTTCAACCAGTTGCTCAAGTTGAAGAAGCTGCACCCGAACCTCAAGATCGTGTGGTCGTTCGGCGGCTGGACCTGGTCCGGCGGCTTCGGTGAGGCGGCGAAGGACCCGGAGGCCTTCGCGAACTCCTGCTACGACCTCGTCGAGAACTCCAGATGGAAGGAGGTCTTCGACGGGATCGACATCGACTGGGAGTACCCCAACGCCTGCGGCCTCACCTGCGACACCAGCGGCAGCGAGGCCTTCGAGGATCTGATGGCCGCACTGCGCAAACGATTCGGCAAGAAGGAGCTCGTCACCGCGGCGATCACGGCCGACGCCAAGCCCGGCGGCAAGATCGACGCGGCGGACTACGCGGGCGCCGCCAAGTACGTCGACTGGTACAACCCGATGACGTACGACTACTTCGGCGCGTGGGACTCGACCACCGCCCCGCACTCGCCGCTGTACCCGTACCCGGGCATCGCCGACAAGCACTTCAACACCGCCGCCACCCTCCAGAAGCTGAAGGGCCTCGGCATCCCGTCCTCCAAGCTGCTGCTCGGCATCGGCTTCTACGGCCGCGGCTGGACCGGGGTCACCCGGTCGGCGCCCGGCGGCACGGCGACCGGCCCGGCGGCGGGAACGTACGAGGCGGGCTACGAGGACTACAAGGTGCTCAAGGAGACCTGCCCGGCCAACGGGATCGTCGGCGGCACCGCGTACGCCAAGTGCGGTGACGACTGGTGGAGTTACGACACCCCGCGGACCATCAAGGGGAAGATGGCGTACAAGGACGCCCAGGGCCTCGGCGGCACCTTCTTCTGGGAGCTGAGCGGCGACACCGCCGACGGTGAGCTGATCAAGGCGATCAAGTAGCCACCGCGACGGGGGACAGGGGTGGGGGTCGGTCGGCGGACCCCCACCCCGGGTGCGCTCAGGTGTCCCGCCGGGCCGGCTCCGGCGCGAGATAGGCCGGGGCGAGTTCCTCGATGGCGCGCAGCGAGCCGCCCAGCATCTTGACGAGCAGGTCGCACATGGTGTCGCGGGGCAGTTCCGGGCGATCGATCCAGTCGAGGGTGGCACCCTCGACCGCGCACACCCAGCCGAGCAGGCCCATGCGGGCGACCGGTTCGATGTCCGTCCTGCCGTACGCGCCCTCGGCGATGGTGGCGACGATCGCCTCGCGGACGCCGTCCCTGATGGCGTGCACCTGGGTGTCGAAACCGACACCGCCACTGACGATCGTGCGGTAGGCGGCCTGGTTGTCCTCCGCGTACCGCAGATAGCAGTCTATGGTCCGGTGGACCCGTTCCACGGGCGGCAGTTGGAGCCCGCTCGCCGCGAACGTGATCAGATCGGCCACCGAGTCCTCGACGATCGCGAGGTAGTAGCCGCGCTTGGACTTGAAGTAGTAGTAGATCAGTCCCTTGGCCACATGCGCCTGTCGCGCGATGTCGTCCATCGACAACGTGTCGTAGGAGGTGTCGGCGAACAACCTGCGCCCGATGGAGATGAGTTCGGCGCGGCGCGCCAGCGAACGGTCGGTGCCGCGGGCCCGCGGCGGTTCGACTCCACGCTGTTGACTGCTATTCAATTTCGGTCCTGGTCTCCAACTGCCAGCGGGACAACCGCAGTATGGCAGACCCTCACCACCAGCTTGTTCGACTCTGATCGACAGAATCGACCGGCGGATCAGGTCACAGCAGACCCAGCTGGGCCACCAGCATCGCGACGACCACGACCAGGGTCCAGCCCATCACGTGCTCGACGATCTTCGGGCCGTCGTCCTCGGGCCCGCCCGTGCGGGTCCGGACGCGGGCGGCGGTGGCGGAGGTCGCGGTCATGGCAGCTCGCTGGTGTGATCGGTGTGCGATGGGCTCCCCCCACCGCCTGTCCACCTTGCCACCGCATGGGCGGTTCGCGGCCGAGACCTTGGTCACACATCGGCGCGGCCCCCGCCGTCCGGGAGCCGCGCCGTGCATGACCCGCTGCGTCAGCGGATGCCCACCGCCGAGAGCGCCGCGCGCTGGCGGGCCGTGGGACGCGCCGGGAAGTACAGGTAGCAGACGCCGCCGGTGCCGGAGACGACCTTGCCGGCCGCGTTGTACCGCTTGGTCCGCAGCCAGATGTTCTCCCACTCGCGCCGCCGGTAGACCCGGCGCACCGCCTCGTTGGTCGGCGAGTTCGGGTCGTTGGCGATGACGTCGCCGTCGGCGGTGAAGCCGATCACCGTCATCAGATGCCCGGCGGTGCCGTAGCCCGCGCCCGTCAGCTCCTCCGCGAGGAACGACTGGGAGGTGATCGCCGGGATCCCCGCCGCGATCAGCGTCTCCAGGTCGGTGAGCGAGCCCAGCCGGGTCACCACGCCCTGGATGTCCTTGTAGGTGGCGGCGTACGCGGCGTTGAAGGGCCAGTTGCCGCAGCCCTCGTACTGGTAGTCGAAGGTGAACCGCGCCGCGTGGCACACCTGCGGGTCCGCGAACGCCGGGTCGACCCAGGCCAGGTCGGCGGCGCTGGGCTTCCGGCCCCAGAACTCTATGACCATCTGCGAGGAGGTGGGGCTGCACCAGGCCTCGCCCCCGTTGTCGTACTCGGGGTACTGGCCCTTGTGGATCTCCTGCGAGTAGCGCGGAACGTCCAGCTCCCGGGCGAGGCCGGGCGTCGAGGCGGGGACGGTGAAGCGGTCGGGGACGTCGGAGCCCATCGCGCCGAGCCGCCAGACCGTGGGAGAGAGCCGGGTGCCTGGCGTGCGGTACAAGGTCAGGCGCAGCCGGTACGAGGCCAGGCGCAGGCCGGTCGCCGGGTCGTCGATCGCGAAGGTGTCCGTCCAGACGCTGCTCCGGCCGTCCTTCTGGTCGTCGACGGACGTGCGTCTGATGTCCTGGTCGCCGGCCGCCCACCGGCCGAGCACGTACCAGGGTGTGTCGGTGCCGTCGGAGTACGTGCCCCGCAACTCGATCCCGATCCAGGTGCCCTCGGGTGTGTGCGCGTTCCAGGACGCGATGGCCTCGGTGGCGGGCACCGTGAGCCGGTGCGCCGGGGAGGTCCAGGTCGCGTACTCCCAGGCGGCGGTGCGCCCGGTGTGCGGATCGGTGTAGTCGGCGGTCCCGAGCGGGGTGTCGATCACCAGCCCCGGCCGTGTCCCCGCCTTCGCCAGGGTGCCCCGGGCACTGCCCGAGCACCAGTCGGTGTATGAGGTCCAGGCGCGGTAGTCCGTGAAGCGTTCCGGTGCTCGCGCGGGGCGGGCGAGGGCTTCGCCCCGGCCGCTCGTGGTGTCTGCGACCGCCTGGTGCGTCGCCCCTCCGACCGCCGCGGCGGCGGTGGTGGCGACGGCTGCGGTCAGGACGGTCCTGCGGGACGGCTCGGAGAGGCTCGTCATCTGTGGGTGACCCCCAGTGGTCCGGAAGGAACAGTTCAGACGCACGGCTGTTCGCCCACTATGGACGCCGGGGAACGACCTTTGCCAGCACCGCGCGCCGCGCCACGCCCGCCAATATTGGTCGACACCAGTGGCGTACCCGAGGCCGCGCGGCACGGTGTTCAATCCACGTATGCACGCCTCCCCCGCTCCCGTGGACCCCGCCGTCGAAGAGCTCGCCGCCCGGCTGCGGCGGCTGTCGCCCTCCTGCGGGCCGGTCCGGCTGGTGGGCGTCGACGGGCACGCCGGGTCCGGGAAGAGCACCTTCGCCGGGCGGCTGGCCGACGCGCTCGGCGGCGCCCCGGTGCTGCACCTCGACGACATCGCCACGCACGAGGAACTGTTCACGTGGACGGACCGCCTGAGGGACCAGGTGATCGAGCCGCTGCGCCACGGGCGGATCGCGCGCTATGCCCCCTACGACTGGCGGGAGCGCCGCTTCGGTCCGGCGCGCGTGCTGCCGAGCGCGCCCGTGGTCGTCGTCGAGGGGGTGGGTGCGGGTCGGCGGGTGCTGCGGCCGTTTCTGGCGTGGCTGGTGTGGATGGAGGTGGCGGAAGGGGAGGCCTGGGCGCGGGGGCAGGAACGGGACGGGGCGGAACAGGGCGACTTCTGGGCCGGCTGGGTCCGGGCGGAACGTCGGCATTTCTCCGAGGATCCTTCTCGGCCGTTCGCCGATCTGCTGATTCGGCCGGGAAAGAAGGGGTACGAGGTGCTCACGGGACCTGCGACGACTCCTGGATCGGCATCTCACCTCACTCAGGGTGACGGGCCATCCGCAATGTGCTGAACTTGTGAAGACAGCCGTCCGGGAAGTTCCCCGAGTGCCCCAACTCGGCTTGACCGAGGGGCCGTACAGGACTTACGTTCTCAATGTGCGGTCATTCGATACCGCCCATATACGCGAAGCCCCCGGTTGTTCCCCCGTGATCGGGGGCTTCGTTCTGCCTTTTCGCGGCTTTCCGGAACTCCTGGGACACCATTCCTTCACCCTCGGTCACCGTCCGCAATGCGCCCCGTCTGCCCCGACCTCGGGGAACGAGGGCTGCGGCACCCTTCGAAGGGCGACCGACCCGCAGGTACGATGCCCAGGGTGCGACCTTCGGACGGCTGCAGCAACGCACCGGCGCAACTCCCGTCCGCGGCACAGCGGTTCGACGAAGGCTGCCGACGGGCACCGGCCCGTTCGGTTTCCAGCGGGGGCACGGTTTGTGGGGGACGTGATGGACTTCGGCTCGCGGGGCCCCGAGGCACCGGCCGACCTCGCCTGGCTGCGAGGCGTGGACGCCTACACGATGGGCGCCTATCCGCAGGCGGAGGAGGAGTTCCGCGCCGCGGTGCGGATGGATCCGGGAATGGCCGACGGCTGGCTCGGGCTGCACGCGCTGCGGGTGGACACGACCACCGCGCTGCTGCGGATGTTCCGGCACCGGGAGCGCTTCGGGGAGCAGCGCTCCCGGCATCGCCGCACCCTCAACTCCTGGTACTGGCTGGGCTGGTGGGTGCAGCCGGTGCTGGAGAGTCCGCGTGATCTGCTCCTCGCGCACGCCTCGCACTGGCTGGACGGGCGCCATGTGCCCGAGCTGGACCGGGCGCTCGCGGGGCTCCCGCCGGTCGACGCGGACCACCAGGTGCGGTTTCTGCACGCCTGCCGCGCCTACCTGGTCAAGGACTGGGAGCAGCTGGTCCGGCACACCGATCCGCTGCTCGACGATCCCCTGCTGGGGATCGAGGCCGGCCTGTTCGGCGGGATGGCCCGCGTCCGTCTGGAGACGTACGGGCAGGCCGAGCCGCTGCTCTCCGCGGCGCTGATGCGCTGCCGCAGCGAGCAGCCGCAGCGCAAGGAGCTGCGGTACTGGCTGGCCCGCGCGCACGAGGGCACGGGACGCAGCGCGGCCGCGCTGCCGCTGTACCGGGCCGTGCACCGGGTCGACCCCGCCTTCATGGACACCTCCGCGCGGCTGGCCGCGATCTCCGAGGGCGACGGGTACGACGACGACGCGAGCGACTTCGCCGCGATCGCGCTCGCCGGGATCGGGCAGGACGTGCTCGACGGCGACGGCCTGGAGCCCTTCTTCGACGCCGAGGGCCGGGACCTGAAGGTGTCCGAGCCCGGACCGCCGCCCTCGGGCGGGCTGCCGCCGGAGGCCGGCGACACCTTCGTACGCGAGAAGTCCGTCGTGCCGGTGGAGCCGCTGTCCCTGCCGGCGGGGCCGACGGATCCGGAGCTGCTGGAGGAGGCGCTGGCGGAGCTGGAGCGGATGGTCGGGCTGGAGCCGGTGAAACGGCAGGTCAAAGCGTTGTCCGCGCAGCTGAACATGGCGCGGCTGCGGGCGGGGCAGGGGTTGCCCGTGCAGCCGCCCAAGCGGCATTTCGTCTTCTCCGGGCCGTCGGGGACCGGGAAGACGACGGTGGCGCGAATACTGGGCCGCGTCTTCTACGCGCTCGGGTTGCTGGGCGGTGACCACCTCGTCGAGGCGCAGCGCGCTGATCTCGTGGGCGAGTACCTCGGGCAGACCGCCGTGAAGGCCAACGAGCTGATCGACTCGGCGATCGGCGGGGTGCTGTTCGTGGACGAGGCGTACTCCCTGTCCAACTCCGGGTACGGGAAGGGGGACGCGTACGGGGACGAGGCGCTTCAGGTGCTGCTGAAGCGGGCCGAGGACAACCGGGATCATCTGGTCGTGATCCTGGCCGGCTATCCGGAGGGGATGGACCGGCTGCTGACCGCGAACCCCGGGCTGTCGTCCCGGTTCACCACGCGTGTCGACTTCCCCTCCTACCGGCCGCTGGAGCTGACCTCCATCGGGGAGGTGCTCGCGGCGGAGAACGGGGACGTGTGGGACGAGGAGGCGCTCGACGAGTTGCGGTCCATCTCCGGGCATGTAGTGGAGCAGGGGTGGATCGACGAGCTCGGGAACGGGCGGTTTCTGCGGACGCTGTACGAGAAGAGCTGTGCGTATCGGGATCTGCGGCTGTCGGGGTACCCGTCGATTCCGACGCGGGACGATCTGTCGACGCTTCGGTTGCCGGACTTGATGCAGGCGTACGGGGAGGTCCTGTCGGGGCGGGGGCCGCAGGATCCGTCGGCGATGTGAGTTCCTCGCCCCCGCGCCCTTACCCCCGGACCCCGTTCGCATAGTTCCCCGCGCCCCTTGAGAAGGGCGCGGGGAACCGCGCGAGCTGGGGCGGAATCAGCTTGCGAGGGCCTCCTCCGCGGCTTCGCTGCCCCTCGGCTCCGTCACGCGGACCGGCTGGATCTCTCGGTGGGCCGGGTCGCGGACCTCGCCGACCAGGAGCTCCAGGACGTCCTCCAGGGCGGCAAGGCCGAGCACCTTGCCGGAGGCGTCCGCCACCTGGGCCAGATGGGTGGCGGCCCGCCGCATGACCGTCAGCGCGTCGTCCAGCGGCAGCTCCGCGCGCAGGGTGGTCATGGGGCGCCAGATCTGCTGGGGGACGGCACGGTCGGAGTCCTCCAGGTCGAGGACGTCCTTGACGTGGAGATAGCGGCCCATGAAGGCGCCGTTCTCCGCGACCACCGGGAAGCGGGAGTAGCCGGTACGGGCGGTCAGCGCCACGACCTGCGCGGGGGTCACCGAGGGCACCACCGTCACCAGGGTGTCCCGCTTGAGCAGGACGTCCGTCACCGGGCGGGAGCCCAGCTCCAGCGCGTCCTCCAGGCGCTCCTGCTCCTCGGGGTCGAGCAGCCCGGCCTGACCGGAGTCCTCGACCAGCCGGACCAGCTGGACGCTGGTGAAGACGGCCTCGACCTCGTCCTTGGGCTCGACGTGGAAGAGCTTCAGGACCAGGCGGGCGCAGGCACCGAGACCGATCGTGATCGGCTTGCACAGCCTCGCGAAGGCCACCAGCGCCGGGCTCAGCCACAGCGCGGTCTTCTCCGGCGCCGCCATCGCCAGGTTCTTCGGCAGCATCTCTCCGATGACGAGGTGGAGGAAGACGACCACGGCCAGCGCGATGACGTAACCCAGGGGGTGGATCACGCCGTGCGGCAGGTGGATCGCCTCGAACAGGGGCTCCAGCAGCTTGGCCACCGTCGGCTCGGCCACCGCGCCCAGCGTCAGCGAGCACACGGTGATGCCGAACTGGGCCGCCGCCATCATCTGGGGCAGGTTCTCCAGGCCGTAGAGGACCTGGCGGGCCCGGGTGGTGCCCAGCGGTTCGATCTGGCTGCGGCGGACGGAGACCAGGGCGAACTCGGCGCCGACGAAGAAGCCGTTGGCGAGCACGAGGAGCAGGGCGAACAGGAGTTGGAGCATGCTCATCGGGTTGCCTCCACGGCCGAGGCGGGGTCCGGGACGGGGATGGGTCCCGGTCCCCTGCCACGGGTCGCTCGCTTCACGGGGGTGGGTTCCGGGCCGCGCGCCCCTTTCGTGACGGGGACGGTGTCCGTGACGGGAGTGGTGCGGACGAGGCGTACGCGCTCCGCGCGGTAGTGCCCCACCTGGCGCACCGCCAGCCGCCAGCCGGGCAGCTCGGCACGGTCGCCGGGGGCGGGGATACGGCCGAGCAGGTCGGCGACGAGGCCGGCGACCGTCTCGTAGGGGCCCTCCGGGACGTCGAGGCCGATGCGCTGGAGCACATCGACCCGGCAGCTGCCGTCGGCGTCCCAGGCGAGGCGGCCGTCCTCGGGCGGGGCCGCGGCGAGTTCGGGCCTCTCGTGCCCGTCGTGCTCGTCGCGCACCTCGCCGACCAGTTCCTCGACGATGTCCTCCAGGGTCACCACACCGGCCGTGCCGCCGTACTCGTCGACGACGACGGCGATGGGCTGCTCGCTGCGCAGCCGGGCCAGCAGCGGTTGCACGGGCAGCGACTCGGGGACGAGGAGGGGGGTCCTGGCGATGCGGCCGACCGGGGTGTGCAGCCGGTCGTGGGCCGGGATCGCTAGGGCGTCCTTGAGGTGGACCATGCCGACGATCTCGTCGATCCGCTCCCGGTAGACGGGGAAGCGCGACAGGCCGGTGGCGCGGGTCAGGTTGACCACGTCCTCGGCGGTGGCCGAGGACTGCAGGGCGCTGACCTTGACGCGCGGTGTCATCACGTTCTCCGCGGTCAGCTCGCCCAGGGAGAGCGTGCGGACGAAGAGGTCGGCCGTGTCCTGTTCCAGGGCGCCGGCCTGGGCCGAGTGCCGGGCGAGGGAGACCAGTTCGCCGGGGGTGCGGGCGGAGGCCAGCTCGTCGGTGGGCTCTACGCCGAAGGCGCGGACCAGGCGGTTGGCGACCGCGTTGAGGGCGGCGATGACCGGACGGAAGAGACGGGAGAAGACGTGCTGGGGGCCCGCGACGAAGCGGGCGACCTGCATGGGCTTCGACACCGCCCAGTTCTTGGGGACCAGTTCGCCGATCACCATCTGCACGGCGGAGGCCAGCAGCATGCCGACGACCACGGACACCCCGGACACGGCGCCTTCGGGTATGCCGAGGGCGGTGAAGGGGCCGTGGAGTATCTCCGCGAGCGCCGGTTCGGCGAGCATGCCGACGACGAGGGAGGTGATGGTGATGCCGAGCTGCGTGCCGGAGAGCTGGAACGACAGCTCCTTGAGCGCGCTCACCACCTTGAGGGCCCGGCGGTCGCCCTCGGCGGCGGCCTTCTCGGCCTCCGGTCGCTCGACCGTGACGAGGCCGAACTCGGCGGCCACGAAGAAGCCGTTGGCGAGGATGAGCAGGAACGCGGCTCCGAGGAGCAGCAGGGGGATGGTCATGCCGCCGCCTCGATATGCCGGGAGGGGGCGGCGCAGGTACTACAGGACGATCCGTCCATCGCTGGAGGGAGTCACTCCTCGAATAGCAGGGAGCCCCTGCCTTCCGGGGTGGAACGACAGAGGCGGAGGCGCAACGAAAACGCCTCCGCAAACAGATTAATCAAGACAGGGGCCGGTGCGGCAGGGGCGACGGCCACGAGTCGGCCCTGATCTTGTCCGGGAGCGTCCCCGACGCGGGTCCGGGGCCGTCCCGGCCGTCGTGTCGGCTCAGCCCCGGCGCTGCTCGGGATCGGCGACCGAGCGGTCCTCCACCAGCGCCCGAAGCGTCCGGGCGTCCTCGATGGCGCGCTGCTTGGCGATGCCCGGCTGGATGCCGAGCGCGGGCAGGCTGGTGCCGTCGGTGAGGTCGAGGAAGACCCAGGGGTCGCCGACCCGCAGGTTCACCTGCACGATCTCCGCCCAGCCCAACTGCCGCCTGGCGGTGATGTTGACGACGGTCACCCCCGACTCGTCGGCGACCACCTTGGGCCGGGACAGCATGCACAGCACCCCGGCGAGCATGGCCGCCGTGAAGACGAAGCTGAGCCGCTCCCCCGGGCCGAGCGTGGGCAGCAGCAGCGCGACGACCGTGATGACCACGAAGATCGCGCCCGCGGCGGTCAGCAGCACGGCCCGGGTACGGCTCGGCCGAAAAGTGACGGGCAGGGCGGGCAGGGCGGACTGGTCCGGCATGACGTACGACTCCCCGGCCGTCAGAGGCGGCAGGCGTGGATGGCGGTGGTCAGGATGGCCCGGGCGCCGATGTCGTAGAGGTCGTCCATGATCCGCTGGGCCTCCTTGGCCGGGACCATCGCCCGGACGGCGACCCAGCCCTCGTTGTGCAGCGGCGAGACGGTCGGGGACTCCAGGCCCGGCGTGAGGGCGACGGCCTTCTCCAACTGCTCGACGCGGCAGTCGTAGTCCATCATCACGTAGGTCCGGGCCACGAGGACACCCTGGAGGCGACGCAGGAACTGCTGCACCTTGGGCTCGTTCTCCGAGGACGTGTCGGCGTCGACGCGGCGGATGACGACGGCCTCGGACTTCATGATCGGCTCGCCGAAGACCTCCAGGCCGGCGTTCCGCAGGGAGGTGCCGGTCTCGACGACGTCGGCGATGACCTCGGCGACGCCCAGTTCGATGGCGGTCTCGACGGCTCCGTCGAGGTGGACCACCGAGGCGTCGATGCCGTTGTCCGCGAGGTGTCCGGCGACGATGCCCTCGTAGGACGTGGCGACCGTCTTGCCCTTGAGGTCGGCGACGCCGTTCGCCGTTCCCGGCTTGGAGGCGAAGCGGAAGGTGGAGCGGGCGAAGCCGAGCGGGAGGATCTCCTCGGCTTTGGCGCCGGAGTCGATGAGCAGGTCCCGGCCGGTGATGCCGATGTCGAGGCGGCCGGAGGAGACGTAGATCGCGATGTCGCGGGGGCGGAGGTAGAAGAACTCCACCTCGTTGGCCGGGTCGACGATCCGAAGCTCCTTGGACTCCCGGCGCTGCTGGTAGCCGGCCTCATGCAGCATCTCCCCCGCAGGTCCGGACAGGGAACCCTTGTTGGGGACGGCGATGCGCAGCATGAGGCGAGCTTCCTTCGTTCGGTTTCGTACGGATTCGTACAGCGTGGTGTGCGGGGTACGGCTCAGAGGTAGGCGTACACGTCGTCCAGGGAGATGCCGCGGGCGACCATCATCACCTGGACGTGGTAGAGCAGCTGCGAGATCTCCTCGGCGGCTGCTTCCTTGCCCTCGTACTCGGCGGCCATCCAGACCTCGGCGGCCTCTTCGACGACCTTCTTGCCGATGGTATGGACGCCCTTCTCGACCAGCTCAGCGGTGCGGGAAGTGGCGGGGTCGCCGGTGGCGGCCTTGTGCTGGAGCTCGGCGAACAGCTCCTCGAACGTCTTCTTGGACATGGTGAGGCTCAGCCTACGCGCAACCGCCCCTGCCTCATCGCCAGGGTTCAGATACTGAGCGGAGGGTGGCCGCGGTCGCCACCGCCGCCGTCACCGCCTCGTGGCCCTTGTCCTCGTTCGAGCCCTCGATGCCCGCCCGGTCCAGGGCCTGCTCCTCGGTGTCGCAGGTGAGTACGCCGAAGCCGACGGGGACTCCGGTGTCGACGGAGACCTGGGTGAGGCCCTGGGTGACGCCCTGGCACACGTACTCGAAGTGGGGGGTGCCGCCGCGGATGACGACACCGAGGGCGACGATCGCGTCGTAGCCGCGGCCGGCCAGGACCTTGGCGACGACGGGGAGTTCCCAGCTGCCGGGGACCCTCAGGAGGGTCGGCTCGTCGATGCCCAGGTCGCGCAGGGCACGCAGGGCGCCCTCGACGAGGCCGTCCATCACCTTCTCGTGCCACTGGGCCGCGATGACCGCGACGCGCAGGTCGCCGCAGTTGCGTACGGACAGTTCGGGTGCGCCCTTGCCGCTCACGTTGCTCCTTGGTTCTGAAAACGCCGTGCTTGAAAGTCGTACTCGCTGGTCTTACTGGTTGCCGCAGGTGGACGCGGTGGTCGTGTCCAGCCAGGGCAGGTCGTGGCCCATCCGGTCCCGCTTGGTGCGCAGGTAGCGGAGGTTGTGCTCGCCCGCGCGGACGGGCATCGGCTCGCGGTCGGTGACGTCGAGGCCGTGCCGGACGAGGGCGTCGGTCTTCTCGGGGTTGTTGGTCATCAGGCGCAGACTGCGCACACCCAGGTCCCGCAGGATCTGCGCCCCGGCCCCGTAGTCGCGGGCGTCGGCGGGCAGGCCCAGCTCCAGGTTGGCGTCGAGGGTGTCACGGCCGAGCTCCTGCAGTTCGTACGCGCGCAGCTTGGACAGCAGTCCGATGCCGCGGCCCTCGTGGCCGCGCAGGTAGACGACGATCCCCCGGCCCTCGGTGGCGATGCGTTGGAGGGAGGTCTGCAGCTGGGGGCCGCAGTCGCAGCGCAGCGAGTGGAAGATGTCGCCGGTGAGGCATTCGGAGTGGACACGGACGAGGACGTCCTCGCCGTCGCCGATCTCGCCGTGGACGAGGGCGACGTGTTCGACGCCGTCGACCGTGGAGCGGTAGCCGTAGGCCGTGAAGTCACCGAAGGCGGTGGGGAGTTGGGTCTTCGCCTCGCGCCTGACGGTGGGCTCGGAGTCGCGGCGGTAGGCGATCAGGTCCTCGATGGAGATGATCGTCAGGCCGTGCTTGCGGGCGAACGGGATCAGCTCGGGCAGGCGCAGCATGCGGCCGTCCTCGCCGGCGATCTCGACGATCGCGCCGGCCGGACGCAGGCCCGCGAGGCGGGCGAGGTCGACGGCGGCCTCGGTGTGGCCGTCGCGCACGAGCACCCCGCCGGTGCGGGCGCGCAGCGGGAAGATGTGGCCGGGGCGGACGAAGTCGCCGGGCTCGGCGGTGCCGCTCGCCAGGAGTTGGAGGGTGGTCGCCCGGTCGGATGCGGAGATACCGGTGGTCACGCCGTGCTGAGGGCCGGCGTCGACGGTGACGGTGAAGGCGGTGCGCATGGACTCGGTGTTCTGCTGCACCATCTGCGGCAGTTCGAGCCGGTCCAGTTCCTCGCCCTCCATGGGGGCGCAGATCATGCCGCGGCACTCGCTCATCATGAAGGCGATGATCTCGGGGGTCGCCTTCTCGGCGGCGATGACGAGGTCGCCCTCGTTCTCGCGGTTCTCGTCGTCCACGACCACGACGGGCCGGCCCGCCGCGATGTCGGCGATGGCCTGCTCGATCGGGTCGAGCCCGAAGTCCTCGATGCCGTCGGTGCTGTACAGGATCGGCGCCGTGCTCATGCGGGAGCTCCTTCCAGGGCGGGCTTGCGGGAGCGCAGCCACCAGTCGCGCATGCCCCACAGGACGAGCGCGCCGTAGATGATGTAGACGAAACCGGAGAACGCGTAACCGTTGGCGAAGTTGAGGGGTACGCCGACGAGGTCGACGAGCAGCCAGGCGAACCAGAACTCGACCATGCCGCGCGCCTGGGCGTACATGGCGACGATGGTGCCGGTGAAGATGTAGGCGTCCGGCCACGGGTCCCAGGACAGGGTCGGGAAGGCGGTGAAGAGGCCACCGACGGCGAGGGTGCCGAGCACGGCGCCGGCGACCAGGTAGCCGCGCTCTCGCCAGGTGGCGAAGCGCGGGGTGATGGCGCCGTCCGCGGACTGCCCCTTCGTACGGTTCCACTGCCACCAGCCGTACGCGGCCACGGCCATGACGATGACCTGCTTGCCGGCGCTGCCGGTGAGGTGGCCGACGAAGGCGCCGAAGAGGACCAGGCCGGAGAGGAACTGCACGGGCCAGTTCCAGAGGGAGCGGATCGCGCCGAGGGCGAGGGCGATCAGCCCGAGGATGTTGCCGATCATGTCCGACCACAGGATCTGCTGGCCGAAGGCGGTGAAGGCGACGGTGTTCAGGGAGTTCACTGCCCCGCTCCCCGGGTGCCCGCCGCCCCCTGGCTGCCCAGCAGGCGCTCGACGTACTTGGCGATGACGTCGACCTCCAGGTTCACCGGGTCGCCGGGCTGCTTGCGGCCGAGGGTGGTCAGGTCGAGCGTGGTCGGGATGAGGCTGACGGTGAAGTGGTCGGAGCCGGCGTCGACGACGGTGAGGCTGATGCCGTCGACGGTGATGGAGCCCTTCTCGACCACGTACCGGGTGAGGTCCGCCGGGAGCGAGATCTTGACGATCTCCCAGTTCTCGGACGGCTTGCGCTCGATGACCTGGCCCGTGCCGTCGACGTGCCCCTGCACGATGTGCCCGCCGAGGCGCTCACCGACGGCCATCGGGCGTTCGAGGTTGACGCGGGAGCCGACGCCGAGGGCGCCGAGGCTGGAGCGTTCGAGGGTCTCCGCCATGACGTCGGCGGTGAACCAGTCGTCCTCGTGCTCCACGACCGTGAGACAGACGCCGTTGACGGCGATGGAGTCGCCGTGCTTCGCGCCCTGGGTGACGACGGCGCCGCGCAGACGGAAGCGGGAGGAGTCGCCGAGATTCTCGACGGCGGTGACCTCACCCAGTTCTTCGACGATTCCGGTGAACACTTCCCGGGTCCTCCTGCCTCATGGGGCACGGACTCCGGGGCTGTCGAAGACGACAGACAGAGCGGACCACGGCACAGGGAGCGACGCCGTGTGAAAGACCCACCCCTGTCGAGGTGGGCCAAAAACAGACGGCGGCGCGCACGAATGCCCGCCCGCCGCGCACTGCCTCCCATCCGGACTTTAACCGTCGGTCCAGGAATTTCACCTGGTCAACCGGCCGCTGGAAGCGACCGGGTCGCGGACTGTAACCGCCGGTTCGGACTTTCACCGACCCCGGAGTGCGCTGCTTCTGGTACAGGGCCAGTCTGCCACGCCCGGTCTGCACCCATGCGGGTGAGGGCTGTGGGGTGGCTCACAGACGACATCGCTGGACTTCTCCGGCGGGCAGCGACGGGTTTCGGCTATTACTGACCAAGGGTCAACTTCCGTGACGGGGACTCCACTCGAAGGGGTCACGACCATTGACCAGCTTGGTCTAGTCCTTTTAAAGTCTGCCGTCGCGGTACCCGCCTCGAACGGCCCGGCGGCGGTGACGACGGCCCTTGCCCCGCCGCCGGGTCCCCCGCGCTGCCGGCCCGGGCCGGGAGCCGCAAGCTGGAGTCGCGGGACGGCAGCCGAGCGGGGCGGTTCCGATCGCTTTCCGCCGCGCCCGTTCCCGTCGACGCGACTCGTCGACGCCACTCGTCGACGCGAAGGGGATGGACAGCATGACCACGATCCTGGTGACCGGTGGCACCGGTGTCCTCGGCCGGCCGGTCACCCGACGGCTGCGGGCGGACGGACACGACGTGCGGGTGCTCAGCCGGCACGCGGGGACGTACGCCGTCGATCTCGTCGCGGGCGGGAGCGGGCTGGACGCGGCGGTGGCGGGGGTGGACACGATCGTGCACTGTGCGACCTCGCCGCGCGGGGGCGACGAGAGGGCGGCGGAGCATCTGATCGAGGCGGCGCGGCGGGCCGGGGTACGCCATCTGGTCTACATCTCGATCGTCGGCGTGGACCGGGTGCCGCTCGGCTACTACCGGTCCAAGCTGGCCGTCGAGCAGCTGGTCGAGGGGTCCGGCCTCGGCTGGACGATCCTGCGCGCCACCCAGTTCCACGATCTTCTCGTGCTGCTCTTCCAGAGTCTCTCCAAGCCGCCGGTCATGATGCTCCCCGCCGGGGTGAGCGACCAGCCCGTCGCCGTCACCGAGGTCGCGGACCGTCTGGCGGAACTGGCCGTGGGCGCCCCCGCCGGCCGCGTCGACGACATGGGCGGCCCCGAGATCCTCACCTTCCCCCAGCTGGCCCGCGCCTACCTGACGGCCACCGGTCGCCGCCGCCCCCTCCTGAACGTCCCCCTGTTCGGCAAGGCCTACCGGGGCTTCAGAGACGGCGGTCACCTCACCCCGGGGCGGGCCGTGGGGCGGGGGACGTTCGCGGAGTACCTGGAGCAGCGGTTCGGGGCGAGGCCGGGCTGACCGTCCGAGCTACCGCGCGGGCGGTCCGAACAAGTCGTCCTGGGCCGTCTCCCGGGCCATCAGCAGCGCGCCGCGCAGTACGGCGGCCCCGCCGAGGCCGCCGGCCCTGACCTCGGTCGGCAGCGGCGACATCGCCGCCAGCCGCCTCCCCACCCTGACGGCGAGCTCCTCACCTCCGGCCTGCCCGACCTCACCCCCGAGCACCACACAACCGGGGTCGAGCACGGCGACGACCGAGGCCACGCCGATGGCCAGGCGGTCGGCGAGGGCGTCGAGGAAGGCGGTGTGAGGGGTGGGCGTCGACGAGTTCGCCGCGCCGCCCGCCGTGAGGGCGGTCGCCGCCGCGCGCACCAGCGTCGCGGCGTACGGCTCGTGCGTCGCGGCCTCGGCCGTGAGGCCGTGCGCGGCGGCCAGCGCGACCACCGCCGCCGCGCCACCGAGGGAGTGGAAGCCGCCCTCGCAGTCGACAGCCGAGGGGACCGTGGCCGTCCCCGGGACGGGGAGGAAGCCGATCTCTCCGGTGCCGCCGGAGGCACCGCGCCGGAGGTGGCCGTCGAGGACCACGGCGGCGCCGGTGCCGAGGCCCAGCCAGAGGAGGACGAAGGTGTCGCGGTCGCGGGCGGCGCCGTCGCGCTGTTCGGCGAGTGCGGCGAGGTTGGTCTCGTTCTCCACGAGGACGCGGGCGGGGAGCCGTTCACCGAGGGCGGCGACCAGGCGTCGATGCCATGCGGGGAGGCCGCTGGAGTCGCGGAGTTCGCCGGTGGCCGGGTCGATCAGACCGGGGGCGCCGACCGCCACCGTGTGCAGCCGGTCGGCGCCCGCCTCCTTGGCGGCGCGCTCGACCAGGGCGACCGCCTGTTCCACCGCGGGCCCGGTGCCGGCGTCGTCCGCGATCGGGACGGACGCCCGCGCCAGCTCCGTACCGATCAGGTCGGCCACGACGACCGAGACCCCCTCGGTGCGCACATCGAGCGCGGCGAGGTGCGCGCGGTCCGCGACGATGCCGTGAACGCGGGCGTTGGGCCCGCGCCGCTGCTCCCCTGACTCCCCCACCACCTCGATCAGCCCGGCGACCGTGAGGCGCTCCACCAGGTCGGCGACGGTGGGCCGCGACAGACCGGTGAGCTGCTTCAACTGGCCTGCCGTCAGCGGCCCTTCCTGCTGCAGCAGCCGCAGGGCGAGCCGGTCGTTGATGGCTCGGGCGGTGCTGGGTGATGCGGGCATGGCGGGATCCTCCCAGATAGGCGGCACGGCCGGGCGCTCGACCCTGGGCGCGTGCTCTCCGCCTCGGCTCCCTATCTATCAGGCAGGGTTCCTGATAGTTTACGTCAGCGCTACCGGTCCGCGTGGGCCGAGGACTTCGTGGAAACCGGAGGGCCGTGCGGCCGGGTGACTGAGCCAGGGCCGGGCGCACCGCCGTCCCAGGACGGCTCAGGTCGAGCGGGCCGCCGTCCGACACGGCGGCCGCGGGCGAGCGTCGGTGCTCTCATGGCGGAGCGCAAGCGGGCGCGGCGCCCTCGCGGCGCGCCGAGGATGAGGATTCAGGGAGGCGGAGAATGAGTGCGGTGATCTACGAGCAGCGCGAAGTGAGGCGGGCACGGTACGCCGTGGCGGCCGTGTTCGCGGTGCACGGCGCCGTCACCGGCTCGTTCGCGACCCGCGTGCCGTGGATCCAGGACCATGCGGGGGTCAGCGCGGGCCAGCTGGGTCTCGCCCTGGCCTTCCCGGCGATCGGCGCCTCGCTGGCGATGCCGCTCGCGGGCCGGATCAGTCACCGCTTCGGCGCCCGTACGGCGCTGCGCGGACTGCTCTCGCTGTGGACGCTCGCGCTGGTCCTGCCTTCCCTCGCGCCGAACCTCTGGACGCTCTGCTTCGCGCTGTTCGTGTACGGGGCCTCGGCCGGCATGGCGGACGTCGCCATGAACGCGCTCGGCGTCGAGGTCGAGAGCCGCCTCGGGAAGTCGATCATGTCGGGCCTGCACGGCATGTGGAGTGCGGGCGCCCTCGTCGGCTCGGCGGGCGGCACCCTCGCCGCGCACCTCGGGTCGGACGCCCGGCTGCACCACGCGCTCGCGGCGGTCGCGCTCACCGCCCTCGGGCTGGTCGCCTGCCAGTGGGTACTGGATCTGCGGCCCACCGAGGACGAGGAGCCGCCGCCCCGGTTCGCGCTGCCGCCGAAGTCGGCGCTGCTGATCGGCGCGGTCGGGTTCTGCGCAGTGTTCGCGGAGGGGGCGGCCCTGGACTGGTCGGCGGTCTATCTGCGGGACCAGTTGGAGACCTCGGCGGGGCTCGCGGCGGCGTGCACCACCGGGTTCATGCTGACCATGGCGGTGGCCCGGCTGGCGGGCGACTCGGTGGTCGACCG
Source organism: Streptomyces gottesmaniae (assembly GCF_031845845.1). Taxonomy (NCBI): domain Bacteria; kingdom Bacillati; phylum Actinomycetota; class Actinomycetes; order Kitasatosporales; family Streptomycetaceae; genus Streptomyces; species Streptomyces gottesmaniae. Next base: position 37,075 of record NZ_JAVRFJ010000038.1, on the reverse strand, counting down.
CTTCGGCTCGGTCCGTACCGTCCGGGCCAGTGGTGTCCTGGCCGCGGTCGGCGGAGTCCTCATCGTCGTCGCGAACGAGCCGGCGGTCGCGATGGCCGGGTTCGCCCTGATGGGCCTCGGCATCGCGGTCGTCGTACCGCTCTGCTTCGCCGCCGCCGGACGCAGCGGGCCGAACCCCAGTCAGGCCATCGCGGGAGTCGCGACCATCACGTACACCTCCGGGCTCGTCGCGCCGAGCGCGATCGGCGGTCTGGCGCAACTGACCAGCCTGGTCGTGTCGTTCGGCCTGGTGACCGTGCTGGCGTGCGGCCTGGTCGCCTTCGCGGGCGTCCTGCGCACCAGCGAGAAGGACCGCCCCCAGGTGTCCCGGCCGAACGTGACGCTTCCCGATCCGAAGTCCTGATCCGGCCGCCCCCGACCGGCGGCCCTCCCCGCCTCACCGGCCCCACCACCGAACGCCGCTCGCCTCCCACCCCGCCACCGGCCCGCTCACCCACGTGCCAGCTCGTACGCGTACCCCGGTGAGAACGTCCCCGCCCGCCCCCGGCAGCCGTCGGACTCGCCGGGCAGTTTCACCCACAGGTAGGCGTGGACGCCGGGCTCGCCGGTGGTGAGGGTGGGCGGGCGGCCGAGGCCACGGCCGCTGGGGTCGCACCACTCGCCGTCGGCCGGGGCGCCGTTGCCGTTGCGGCTGGTGTCGATGACGGCGCCGAGACCGGCGGGAGCGCCGAGGGCGTCGAGGACCCGACGGGTGTAGGCGACCTCCGCTGCCGTGCGGTTGAAGTTCGACACGTTGCTGAAGACGCCGTCGGAGCCGGCGGGGTCGGCGGCGCCCGCCTGTCGCAGGAGCGCGGCCTGCTTGCCCGGGGTGTTCCATTCCGAGTGCCCGGCGTCGTGGTAGACGCGGGCGTCCGGGTTGGCCGCCTTGACGACCCTCCCCGCGCGGGCGAGCGAGGCGAAGCGGTCGGCGCGGCCGTCGGCGGAGAGACAGTCGGACTGGGCGATCGCGTCCGGTTCCAGGATCACGATGACGTCGTCCGAGCCGAGTCCGGCGGCGAACGCGTCGATCCAGGCGTCGTACGCGTCCAGGCTCCGCGCCCCGCCCTGCGAGGCACCGCCGCAGTCACGGTCGGGGATCGCGTACGCCACGAGGACCGGTACCTGGTCCCGCGCGGCTCCCCCGGAGGCGACCGCCGCGACCCGCGCGGTGACGACGGCGGGCGTGGGGTCGGTGAACCAGACGGCGGCGGGCCGGTCGGCGATGCCGGTCCCGATGGCGGCGCTGCGCGGGTCGCCGGGGTGGTCACGGACCCAGTCGAGGACCTGGGAGTCGGGATGGCGGTAGAGCACGCCGGGGCCGGTCCCGGGCGCCGCACGCCGTCCGGTCCGCTCCGCCGAGGGCCGCACGCCGGCCTTCGTCGAGGCGCCCGGCGAGTTCGAGGGCGGCGGCGAGGTCCGCCGCGGGGAGGGGCCGTCCGGAGCCGGCCCCGCCTTTCGGGTCGGCCCGGAAAGACCGGAAGGGTTGGAGAGGGTGGCGGGGTCGGACGGCAGGGCCCCTGAGCGGCTCGTCAGCGGCCGGGCCTCGTCGGCGGTTCTCTCACCGCCCATCGCCGCCACCATGCCGGTGATCGTCCCGACGACGGCCAAGACCGCTGCCGCAGCCGTCATGGCGCTGCGCCTCGCCGCCCGCCGGCGTTCGGCTCGGCGTGCGGCCAGACGTTGGGCGCGTGAGCCTGACACGTGGTGCTCCCCCCTGCTCCCCGGACCGCGCTCCGTCGGCTTCCCGGCACTTCCCGCCGCGCCCGCGTTACCCCGTTCCGGGGACGCGCCGGGCACGGCGGCACCGGTGCCAGCGTAGGCCTGCGACCCTGCCCCCTATGGCGCAGTGGGAACAATTCACCAATTCCGTGGACTCGACGGACACCTCCGTGGACCTGGTCGAGGTGAGGGAGGCGGCGGACACGGCAGCCCGGGCCGGCGCCGTGGACACGGTCGTCTCCCGTATGCGCGCCGTGGACGCGGCCCTTCCCGAGCGGGACGGGATCGCCGTCTTCAACGGCGTCTACCTCGCCGTCACGGAAGCCATCGGGCGGCGCCTGGACACGGGTCACTTCCCGGACGCCGAGGCCGCGATCACCCTGGACGTGCTCTTCGCCGAGCGGTATCTGAGGGTCGCCGAGGGCGGCCGCGCACCCGCGTGTTGGCGGCCGCTGCTGCAGTTCCGGCGCCATCCCGGGGTACGGCCGCTGCAGTTCGCCCTCTGCGGCATCAACGCGCACATCGGGCACGATCTCGCGCTGGCGCTCGTGGACACCTGTCGTACGCTCGGCTGCGAACCGGCCGATCTGGAGGATGAGTTCGAGCAGGTGGGCGACGTCCTCGTCTCGCTGGAGGAACGTATCCGCGAGGAGTTGATGCCGGGTCCCGATCTTCTCCAGATCGCCGATCCGCTCACCCATCTGCTCGGCGCGTGGAGCCTGGAACGCGCGCGCGAGGCCAGCTGGTCGGCCGCCCGCGCGCTGTGGGCGCTGCGTGCGCTGCCCGATCTGGCCGAGGAGTTCGCCCACCGGCTGGACGCGGCGGTGGGCCTCGCGGGCCGCATGCTGCTGACCCCGATGCCCGAGCGGGCCGACTGCCGCCCCCTCATGTGAACGTCAGACGTTCGACCGGGGAAGAGGCGGCGGTACGACATCGAAACGCCCTAGTCCTCCGGGAGTTCGACGGGGGCGATCGTGTCGTAGACGTCTCCAGGACCGGGGTTGGTCGCGTCCGTGGTGCCGCCGAAGTGGTGCATGACCCCCCAGACCGCGTTGAGCGCGGTCTGGATCGCGCCCTCCGCCCAGCCGGCCGTCCACGAGATGTCGTCGCCGGCGAGGAAGATGCCCCGCTTGTCGTCGGGCAGCCGGTCCTGCATGAAGTGGGTGAACAGGCGCCGCTGGTAGCGGTAGTGGCCGGGCAGGTTCGCCTTGAACGCGCCCATGAAGTAGGGCTCGTTCTCCCAGGAGACGGTCACCGGGTTGCCGATGACATGGCTGCGGATGTCGACGTTCGGATAGATCTCGCCGAGCGACTTCAGCATGACCTCCATCCGCTCGTTCGCCGACAGCGGCAGCCACTTCAGGCTGTCGTCGCACCAGGTGTAGGAGAGGCAGATGACGGCGGGCCTGTCCGGGCCGTCGTCGAGGAGGTAGGTCCCGCGCGTCATACGGTCGGTGAGCGTCATCGACATGACGTCACGGCCCGTCGGATTCCCCTGGTCGTCGACGGCCTTGTCGAGCCAGAACGGCCGGTCGACGGGGACGAAGAGCTTGCTGGACTCCATGTAATGGGTCCGCTCGATGGCCGTCCAGTGGTCGATCGGGAAGAGCGAGTCGTCGCAGGCGATCTTCGACAGCAGCATCCAGGACTGGGCGGTGAAGATCGCCGCGCGGTACGTCCGGATGTCACCGTTGGCGTCCGTCACGGTGATCCGGTTGCCGGCGGTCCGCTGGAGCCGGGTCACGGCGGGCCGCGGCTCCCCGTCGGCGTGCAGGGACCTCAGCGAGGTGCCGTACGGCCAGTGCACGATCTTCTCGGGCTCGCGCTCCCAGAGCCGCAGCGGGAGTTGCTGGCTGCCGCCGACGATGCCGCGGTGGTGGTCGTCGGCCTCGGTGTAGACGACGCGCAGGATCTCCAGGATGGAGTTGGGGAAGTCGGTGTCCCAGCCGCCGGTGCCGAAGCCGACCTGGCCGAAGATCTCGCGATGCCGGAAGGACTTGAAGGCCTCGGAGTCGCAGAGGAAGCCGTAGAAGGTCTGGTTGTCGAGCCGTTCGACGAGCTTCGCCCAGATCTCCCGGATGCGCGGCACGTCCCGCTCGCGCAGCGCCCGGTTCATGTCGGAGAAGTCGGCGCCCTCTTCGAGGCAGGCCTTCCAGGCGGCGGCCACGTCCCGGTAGACCTGGGGCAGGTCGTCGATGGTCTCGGCGTAGTGGGACTCGCCCTTGAGGTCGACGACGGTCGACGGCGTGGCCTCCGCGAGGGGGTTGGGGAACGGGCGGGTCTCCAGACCCGCCAGGTCGATGTAGTGCTGCAGAGCCGTGGAGGACGGCGGGAAGCGCATCGCCCCCATCTCGGCGGTGAGCGAGGGATCGCACCCGTCGAAACCGACCGTCCGCAGGCGCCCGCCGATCCGGTCGGCCTCGTAGACGACCGGCTTGAGCCCCATCTTCATCAGCTCGTACGCCGCCACGATGCCGGACAGTCCGCCACCGATGACCGCGACCTCACAGCCGTGCTCGGTGGCCGGTATCTGACCCAGACCGGCCGGGTGGGCCAGGAAGTCGTCGTACGCGTACGGGAAGTCCGGGCCGAACATGGTGATCGGCGGCTGCTGCTCGTCTGCGTGCTCGACGGCGTTGGGCACGGTGGACGTCATGGGGTACGGGCTCCTTGCGGCGAAACGGGTGTGCGAAGTGGGGGCGGGGCTCAGACGAGGGAGCCGTAGAGCCCGGGGCGACGGTCCTGGAGATACGGGTTCGCCTCGCGGGAGGCCGCGAGGAAGGCGGGGTCGACGTCGGCGAGGACGAGGTCCTCCCCGCGTCCGGCGCGGGTGCGCGCGATCCCGTCCGGCCCGGCCAGCGTGGAGAGCCCGACGAAGTCGAACTCCCCTTCGCGGCCGACCCGGTTGACGTACGCGACGTACATCTGGCTCTCGAAGGCCCGCACCGGGATCATCGACTCGGCGACGAACTGGAACGGATGCATCTGGGCCGTCGGCACCACCAGCAGATCCGTGCCGGCGAGGGCGTGGGCGCGGACGTTCTCCGGGAACTCCACGTCGTAGCAGATCAGGATCCCGACGCGGAGCCCGCCCAGTTCGACCTGGACGACGCTCCGCTCGCCCGGCGTGAAGTGGTCGCGCTCGAAGCAGCCGAAGAGGTGGGTCTTGCGGTAGTTCGCCAGCCGGACGCCGTCGGCGGAGACGAGCTGCGCCGAGTTGTGGACCGCCTCACCGGCGCGCTCCGGGTAGCCGTAGACGACCGCGACCCCGTGACGCCCCGCGATCTCGGCGACCGCGTCGGCCGATTCGCCGTCGGCCGCCTCGGCGAGCCGCGCGATGTCGTCCCCGATCGCGTACCCCGTCAGGAACATCTCCGGCGCCACCACCAGCCCCGCCCCCGCCTCTGCGGCCCGCCCCGCGGCCTCGTCGAGCACCTTCAGGTTCCCGACGACCGAGCCGGGCTGGCCGGAGCTCTGGAGCAGGGCGGTACGCATGCGTGTTCCTCACGGGGACAAAGGGGGATTCGGGGGCCAGAAAGACGGTACGGCCGCCGCGCCGAACCGGACAAGCGGCGGCCATTGCGCACCGATGGGGGATTCGTTGCGTGCGGGACGGACCGCACGACGATTCGTTGCGCGCCCCTCACACCCCAGCCATGGGCACCCTTACGCGCCCCTCCGCGCCACCAGCACACCCGCCGTCACGAGATACGGCACCGCGAAGACCGCGAACGCGACCCCGTGCGCGTGCCCCGCGCCGATCACGGCGTAGGCCGCGAAGACGGCGACCGTCGCCGTCTCGGTCCCCATGCTCGCGACGGACGTCAGCGTCGCCCGCCGCGCCCCCTCGATCCGGTCCTGCAACCGCGCGTCGGCGAGCACATTGACCAGCTGGAAGCCCCCGAAGGCGACGGCGACGAGCCCGATGCCGACCGGGGTGCCCAACAGCGCCCCCACGGCCAGCGCGACCGCCGAGCCCGCCAGCACCACCCCCAGCCCGGCCGTGCCCAGCCGCTCCCCCGCCCCGGTCAGCAGGCTGCCGATCGCCGGCCCCACCCAGATCAACAGCAGCAGATACGGCACCGTCTCCTCGGCCACCCCGGTCTCCCGGACCAGCAACGGCGTGTACTCGTCGAGCGCGCCCCAGACCGCCCCGACCGCCGGAACGAGCAGCATCGCGCCGCGCACGGAACGGTCCCGGCGGACCTCGGTGAGCCCCGCCCGCAGGGTGGAGAGGGTCGAGGCGTGCTTCGGCCCCGGCACCGCTTCCCGGTGTTCGGGGAACCGCGTGGCCGCCATCGAGGTCAGCACACAGACCAGGACGCTCGCCGCGCCCACGGCCGGGTATCCGCCGAGGTCGAGGACCGGTCCGGCCAGCGCCATCGCCGCCATCACGGCGACCATTCCGACCGCCTGGGCCCGACCGACGACCCGGGCGTACCGGTCGGCCGCGCCCAGCCGGTCGAGTTCGTCGTAGACCAGCGCTTCCAGCGCACCGGAACCGAGGGCGCCCCGCACACCCCACAGGACGAACCCGAGGGCGAAGGCCCAGTACGAGGGCACGATCAGCCACAGCGCGAAGCCGACGGCGGTCAGCAGCGGCCCCACCCACAGCAGCAGACGCCGGGAGACGGCGTCGGCCCAGGCGCCGGACGGCACCTCCAGCACGATCCCGGTGACGGACCACAGGGCGAACAGCGAGGAGATCTGCCAGAGCGACAGCCCGGTGTCGCTGAACAGCAGCGCGTACACCGGGTAGAGCAGCACGAAGTCGTCGAGGAACGCGTACCCGTACAGCGTGGCCGTGAGCCGCCGGACACCACTGGTCGCGACACCGGGCGCACGCGCAGGTGAGAGAGTCATGAGGCCTTCCCGAAGGAGCGAATCGGACGTCGTCGAAGCGGCGTCCGAGGCGGTCCTCGGGAGGCGCGGCGGGTGGATCAATGTCGCCAGGTCATGGCACCGATGTTAGCCGGGCCGCCCCGTCCGGCCCAGGGGGTTTTCGGGGATCACTCCCGGACCACGGGGTCCAGCGCGAACGTGGTGATCACCGCGGTGTGGTCCGACGGCCAGTCGGATCGGGACAAGGGACGCTCTTGCCGTGGGGGCGTCGGTTCCGTGGAGCGTCGGTTCCGTGGGCGTCAGGGCGGGAGCCCGGTTGTGGGGGGGGGCAGGGCGGCCGTGTCTCAGCGGGTGGGGCGCGCGGCGACGAGCACCGGCCGCGCGGGGAGGCTCACGGTCACGGTGAACCCGGCGCCGAGGGCCGCCGCATCGTGGGTGGGCAGGTCGGCCTTGACCTCGGTGCCGTCGGCGAGCCGAACGGTGAGGCGGGTGGCGGCGCCGAGGAACGCGGTGGCGACGACCCCGGCGTCACAGGGTGTCGTCCGGCCGCACGGTGACCGTCTCCGGCTGGACGGGACCACGGTCGAGGTGCCGACGAACTCGGCGGCGGAGGCGGTGGCCGGGCAGCCGTACAACTCGACGGGCGCGATCAGCCACGGCGAACCCCCACCCGGCGACGCACCGGCCGCTCCGAACGCTCAGGCGGGCGAGCCGGACGAGAACCTGCGCAGCAAGGGCGACAGCACCAGCACCGACTTCGTCCGCTCGACGAACGGCTCCCCCGCGATGCGCTCCAGCACCCGCTCGAAGTGCCGCATGTCCGAGGCGAAGACCTGCACCAGGGCATCGGCCTCGCCGGTGACGGTGGACGCGGCCACGACCTCCTGATACCGCTCCAGCCCCCGTTGGATCGTCTCCGGCGAGGTGTTGCGCCGGCAGTAGATCTCGACGAACCCCTCGGTCTCCCACCCGAGCGCGGCCGGGTCCACCCGGACGGTGAAGCCGGTGATCGCCCCGGTCGCCCGCAGCCGGTCCACCCGCCGCTTGACCGCGGGCGCGGAGAGTCCCACGAGTTGGCCGATGTCGGAGTAGGAGCGGCGGGCATCCTCGGCGAGGGCGTGCACGATGCGTTCGTCGAGATCGTTCAGCACTGCGGGTGGATCACTTCTCTGGAGTCGCGAGACGGGAACGGCGGTAACCGTAACTGAAGTAGAACACGAGCCCGGCGGCCATCCAGACCCCGAAGACGACCCAGGTCACGGTGTCGAGGCTGCCCATCATCCAGACGCAGAACGCCAGTCCCAGGGCGGGCAGCACCGGCGACAGCGGCACCCGGAAGGTCCTCGGCATGTCCGGCCGCGTCCGCCGCAGCACCACGACCGCCACGTTGACCAGCGCGAACGCGAACAAGGTACCGATGCTCGTGGCGTCGGCGAGCTGCCCGAGCGGGATCGCGGCGGCGAGGACACCGCAGAACAGCGAGACGATCACGGTGTTGACGCGCGGCGTGCCGGTCCTCGGGTGGACCCGCGAGAACACCTTGGGCACGAGCCCGTCGCGGGACATGGCGAACAGGATGCGGGTCTGCCCGTACAGCACGGTGAGCACCACACTGGCGATGGCGATGACGGCCCCGGCCGCCAGCAGCGTGCCCCAGAACGCGTCCCCGGTGACGTCCTTCATGATCCCGGCGAGCGCGGCCTCGGACTCGCCGAACCGCTCCCACGGCCGCGCCCCGATGGCGACGGCGGCGACCAGCACGTACAGCGCGGTGACGATGATCAGCGACAGCATGATCGCGCGCGGCAGGTCGCGCTGCGCGTCCTTCGCCTCCTCACCGGCGGTCGAGGCCGCGTCGAACCCGATGTACGAGAAGAAGAGGGTGGCCCCGGCCGCGCTGACGCCCGCCATGCCGAGCGGCATGAAGTTCTCGTAGTTGCCGGACCGGAAGCCCTGGAGGCCGATGAGGCAGAAGAGCAGCAGGGCGGCGATCTTCACCACGACCATGATCGTGTTGGCCCGGGCGGACTCCCGGGCCCCGCCCAGCAGGAACGCCATCGCGAGCAGCACGACGATCAGCGCGGGCAGGTTGAAGATCCCGCCGTCGCCGGGCGGCGCGGACAGCGCGGCCGGAATGGTCACGCCGAGGGTTCCGTCCAGCAGCTCGTTGAGGTACTCGCCCCAGCCCACGGCGACGGCCGACACCGACACCCCGTACTCCAGCACCAGACACCAGCCGCAGACCCACGCGACCAGCTCGCCCATCGTTGCGTACGCGTACGAGTACGAGGACCCGGAGACCGGGATGGTGCCGGCCAGCTCCGCGTACGACAGCGCGGAGAACAGCGCGGTGAGACCGGCGATCACGAAGGAGAGGGTGACGGCGGGACCGGCCTTGGGGACGGCCTCGCCGAGGACGACGAAGATGCCGGTGCCGAGCGTGGCACCGATGCTGATCATCGTCAGCTGCCACAGTCCGAGGGAGCGCCGCAGCGACCCTCCCTCGCCCTGGCCACCCTCCGCGACCAGGCGTTCCACGGGTTTGCGGCGCATCAGCCGCGCCCCGACGCCTCCGGACGGCGGGGCGGGCCGGTTCTCTCGCTGCGGGGGTGCGCCTTGGTCGAGCACGCGTGGCTCCTTCATCGCTGCCGGTCAGGGCGGGTGAGGACCGACAGCACCGGACAGCAGGGGGCCACCGAGCAGGAGGTCCCCGCCACGCCACGTACAGCGCCTGACCCTATGAGCCAGAGCTTCACGAGCGTAATGCGGCAACCTTGCGCGCCGACGCAAGATCGTTGCGTTACTCGCCGGTGCGCGGAGCTTCGTTGCACGCCGCCTCAAAGCCGTTGCGCGGCGTCGATGGAACCAGGGCCGCGCGGACCCGTGCGACCAGCGACGACGAGACCCGCACCCGCCGGAACCCGACGCGCCCCGAGCTCGAAGGCGTCCTAACTCCAGCTGGCGTGCAGCGGCTTGCCCTCGGCGTACCCGGCCGCGCTCTGGATCCCCACGACCGCCCGCTCCGCGAACTCCTCCAAGGACCCGGCCCCGGCGTACGTGCACGAGGACCGCACTCCCGCGATCACCGAGTCGATCAGGTCCTCGACGCCGGGCCGCGCCGGGTCCAGGAACATCCGCGACGTCGAGATGCCCTCCTCGAACAGCGCCTTGCGCGCCCGGTCGTAGGCCGACTCCTCGCTCGTACGGTTGCGGACCGCCCGCGCGGACGCCATTCCGAACGACTCCTTGTACAGCCGGCCGCCGGCGTCCTGCTGCAGGTCGCCCGGTGATTCGTACGTCCCCGCGAACCACGATCCGACCATGACGTTGGACGCGCCCGCGGCCAGCGCCATGGCGACGTCGCGGGGGTGGCGCACACCCCCGTCGGCCCACACGTGCTTCCCGTACTTCTTCGCCTCGGCCGCGCACTCCAGGACGGCGGAGAACTGCGGCCGTCCGACCCCGGTCATCATGCGGGTCGTGCACATCGCGCCCGGCCCGACACCGACCTTGACGATGTCCGCACCGGCCTCGATCAGGTCCCGTACGCCCTCGGCGGCGACGATGTTGCCGGCCACGATCGGCACCCGGGGGTCGAGGTCGCGCACCAGCTTGATCGCGTTGATCATCGATTCCTGGTGGCCGTGCGCGGTGTCGATGACGAGCGTGTCGACGCCGGCGTCGAGCAACTGCTGGGCCTTGCCCACGAAGTCACCGTTGATGCCGACGGCGGCGGCCACGCGCAGCTTGCCGTCGGCGTCGACGGCGGGGGTGTACAGCGTGGCGCGGAGCGCGCCCTTGCGGGTCAGGATGCCCGCGAGACGGCCGTCCTTGTCGACGGCGGGCGCGTACCGGCGGTTGGCCGTGTCGAGCCGGTTGAAGGCCTCCCGGGGATCGATGTCGGCGTCGAGGAGCAACAGGTCCCGGGACATGACGACTTCGAGCTGGGTGAAGCGGTCGACGCCGGTGAGATCCGCGTCGGTGACGACGCCGACGGGCCGCAGCGCCTCGTCGACGACGACGCCGGCGTTGTGCGCGCGCTTCGGCAGCAGGGCCAGCGCGTCGGCGACCGTCTGGTGGGGGTTCAGCACGATCGGGGTGTCGAGGACGAGGTGGCGGCTCTTCACCCAGGAGATGACGTCGGTGACGACCTCGATCGGGATGTCCTGCGGGATGACCACCAGCCCGCCGCGGCGGGCGACCGTCTCGGCCATCCGGCGGCCCGCGATGGCGGTCATGTTGGCGACGACGAGCGGGATGGTGGTGCCCGTGCCGTCCGGGGAGGCCAGGTCCACTCCCTGCCGCGATCCGACGGCGCTACGGCTCGGGACCATGAAGACGTCGTCGTACGTCAGGTCGTACGCGGGCTGGATGTCATTGAGGAAACGCACGTGCCGCACATCCCAGTCGATCAGAGGTGACCCCCTGACAGGACCGCCAGGGGGAAGAGCACGTACTTCATTGTCCCATGTCGGCGGGTACGAGCGGCCCCGACGGATCGTCCAGAGGGGCGGTGGGCTGCCTAGGAGGATCCTCCGAGAGCGAGCACGAAGGAGCGATCCATGAAGGGCCGGGCTTGTCGGTGACACCGCCGAACTCCAGCCGGATGTGCGCCCCGCCGCCCGCGGTCAGGGCCTCCAGGAGGGCGCCGTCGGTCGTTTCCGTACCGTCCCGATCGAGTGGCGCGGCCCCGAAGGGGCGCGGGGAATCGCGCGTCCAGCCATGACGAATCCGCGGCTCTCCCCCGACCCCGCTCCGCTCGACCACGCGCCCCCCGCCACCGGCGGAGCGCTACGGCCCGTCGGGGTCCGCCCGGTTGAGTGCCGGACGCGGCGTCTGCCCGGCCGTCAGCAGGTAGTCCGCCGCCGAGGTGTCCGTGACGAGGCTGGTGACCAGCCCCGAGCGCAGGACGGCGTCGATCGCGGCCGCCTTGCGCTGCCCGCCCGCGATCGCGACGACCTCGGGGATCCGGCGGAGCTGGTCGGCCTTGACGGTGATGCACCGTTCGCCGAGGTCGCGCCCGACCCGGCGGCCGTCGGCGTCGAAGAGGTGCGCCGACATCTCGGCGGCGACCCCGAGGGAGGCGTAGTGGCCGCGCTCCTCGTCGCTGAGCATGTCGTGCACCGTGGAGATGCCGGCCTCCCAGGAGCCGATGGAGACACAGGCGACGGTGACCTTGTCGAAGTACTCGAAGGCCCGCGCGATCCCGGTCTGGTGGCGCAGCGCGGCAGCCGTGGCCGCGTCCGGCAGCAGCATCGGCGCGTAGATGGGGTGGGCGTCGCCGCCCGACACCTGCGCGGCCCGCCGTACCGCCTCGACCGAGCCGCGCTCGGCGGTCCCGGCGTCGTACACCCCGGTCAGCTGCACCACCGTGCACGGCGGCAGCCGGTCGAGAGCCGCCGCCATGTGGATGGTGGAGCGGCCCCAGGCGAGGCCGAGCACATCGCCCTCGTTGACCAGTTCGCCGAGCAGGTCCGCGGCGACCTCGCCGAGGTTCTCCGGATCGGGCGACTCCTCGGCGTCGGCCGGGGACTCCACCACCACGGCGTGCCGCAGCCCGTACCGGGCCCGCAGCGCGTCGGAGCGCTCCGCGTCCAGTTCCGCGGGGACGCGGATCTCGATACGTACGAGATCCCGCTCGAGGGCGGTCTCCAGGACCCGGGCCACCTTGAAGCGGCTCACGCCGAACTCCTCGGCGATCTGGATCTTGGATTTGCCCTCGAGGTAGAAGCGGCGAGCCATGGCCGCCGCCTGTACCAGCTCAGCGGGTCCCATCCGCATAGCTGATCGGCCCGCCGACATACCCGACACGGCCATCTCCTCACTGCTCTTCACACATGGATACGCCGTTCATCCTTGCAGATCCGGCGTTTTCGATCAGCCCGAAGGAAAGCCGTTCACGTTTCCTTGGCCCTCTGGACGCACGACGTGCCCCGCCCGCCTCGGCGTTCACACGGCCGTACCGCCGTGATTCAGTGGCCGCAGGCCCAGCCGGCGGTCGCCGTCACGGCCTCCGCCCGCGCCCGCAGCGCCCGCACCGCCTCGGCCGGATCCTCCGCCCCGTACACCGCGGAACCGGCGACGAAGACGTCCGCGCCTGCCTCGGCACAGCGCTCGATGGTGGACTCGGCGACGCCGCCGTCGACCTGGAGCCACAGGTCGAGGCCGTGCTTGCTGATCAACTCGCGGGTCCGGCGGATCTTCGGGAGCATGATGTCGAGAAAGGCCTGGCCCCCGAAGCCCGGCTCGACCGTCATGATCAGCACCATGTCGAGCTCGGGCAGCAGGTCCTCGAACGGCTCGATCGGCGTCGCGGGCCTGAGCGCCATGGAGGCCCTGGCACCCTTGGCCCGGATCTCGCGGGCGAGCCGCACCGGTGCGGCGGCCGCCTCCGCGTGGAAGGTGACGGACCCGGCACCTGCTTCCACGTACTGGGGCGCCCACCGATCGGGGGCCTCGATCATCAGATGGCAGTCCAGCGGCGTCTCCGTCGCACGGGCCAGGGACTCTACGACCGGCACACCGAGCGTGAGGTTCGGGACGAAATGGTTGTCCATCACGTCTACATGGAGCCAGTCGGCTCCCTCGACCGCCTTCGCCTCGTCGGCGAGACGGGCGAAGTCGGCGGACAGGATGCTGGGGTTGATCTGCGCGGCCATGGGCCAAGACTGCCATGCCGTCCAGGGGTTGCGGGCATCGGTACCGCGTGGGGACGGTGGTATCCCGGCCGCGGGCCCTCGGTGGTCGCTCGCACAGTTCCCCGCGCCCCTCTCGGGGTGCGGCCCTGGAGGTGGGCATGACAGGCAAGCGGGGCATCGGGCATCTCGTCTGCGGGCGGCGCGCCAAGTGGGTCGTGCTGGGTCTGTGGCTGGTGGTGCTGTTCGTGGTGGCGCCGTTCGCCACGAAGCTCACCGACGCACAGGACAACGACGCCTCCTCGTGGCTGCCGGGCTCGGCGGAATCCACCCAGGTCCTGGAGATCTCCGAGGGGTTCCGGCCCGAGCAGATCCCGGCCGTGGTCGTCTACGCCCGGGAGAGCGGTCTGACCGCCGAGGACCGCGCGACGATCGAGGCGGACGTACGGGAGCTCAAACAGCTGACCGCCCACAAGATCATCGGTGAGCAGACCCGTGGTCCCGTCTACGACCGCGCCGTCGACCCGAGGGCCGCCCAGGTCTACGTGCCGATCACGATGGACGAGAAGGGCTGGGAGCGGATCGCACCCGCCGTGGACTCGATCCGGGACGACGTGGGCGAAGGCGGCGACGGGCTGGCCGTGCACATCACGGGTCCGGGCGGTACGTCCGCCGACTTCTCCGAGGCGTTCGAGGGCATCGACTCCACGCTGCTGCTGTCGGCGATGGCCGTCGTGATCGTGATGCTCCTGCTCACCTACCGCAGTCCGACCCTCATCCTGGTGCCGCTCCTCGCGGTCATCGCGGCCCTGTTCACGGCCCAGGCCCTGATCTATCTGCTGGCGGAACACGCCGGCTTGACCGTGAACGGCCAGAGCGCGGGCATCCTCACCGTCCTCGTGTTCGGCGCGGGCACCGACTACGCCCTGCTGCTCGTGGCCCGCTACCGCGAGGAACTGCGCCGTCACGAGGACCGCCACGAGGCGATGGCGCTCGCCCTGCACCGGGCGGGCCCGGCCGTGCTGGCGTCCGGCGCGACGGTCGTGCTGAGCATGCTGGTGCTGCTGGCCGCCGAGATGAACTCCACGAGCGGCCTGGGCCCGGTGGCGGCCATCGGCGTCGCGGTCGCGCTGGTCGCGATGATGACGCTGTTCCCCGCCCTGCTGGTGATCTTCGGCCGCTGGATCTTCTGGCCGGTGATCCCGCACCTCGGCAGCGCCGACCCGACCGAGCGTGGTGTGTGGGCCCGGATGGGCAACCGTTTCTCCCGCCGCCCCCGCACGGTCTGGGTGGCGACGGCGGCCGCCCTCGCGCTGTGCTCGCTCGGTCTGATCCAGCTGCGCGCGGAGGGCATCAGCAACGCCGACGCCTTCACCGGCAAACCGGACTCGATCGTCGGCCAGGAGGTCTCCGCGCGCTACTTCCCCGCGGGCAGCGGCGATCCTCTCGTGATCATCAGCAATCAGGAGCAGGCCCGGGAGGTGGGGCGGACCGTGGCCGACACGGAAGGGGTCGTGGCGGACTCGCTCGGCCTGCCGCCGGGCACGAAACCCGCCCACGAGGGCCGGGTCCTCTTCGAGGCGACGATGTCCGACCCCGCCGACAGCGAGGCGGCGAAGCAGACCGTGGAGCGGGTCCGGGACGCCGTGCACGCGGTGCCGGACGCCGACGCCCAGGTGGGCGGCGGTACGGCGGCCCTGCTGGACATGGACGAGGCGACCACCCACGACAACATCCTGATCATCCCGCTGGTGCTGCTCGTGGTCCTGCTGATCCTCTGTGCCCTGCTCCGCGCCCTGATCGCCCCGCTCCTGCTGATCGGGACGGTGATCCTGTCCTTCGCCGCCGCGCTGGGCATCAGCGCGCTCGCGTTCAGACACCTCTTCGACTACGCGGGCGAGTCGACCGACTTCCCCCTGTTCGTCTTCGTGTTCCTGGTCGCCCTGGGCATCGACTACAACATCTTCCTGACCACCCGTATCCGCGAGGAGGCCACCCACCAGGGCACCCGCAAGGCCGTGGTGACGGGTCTCGCGACGACCGGCGCGGTGATCACCTCTGCCGGTCTGGTCCTCGCCGGCACCTTCGCCGCCCTCGGCACGCTCCCCATGGTCGCCTTCGCCGAGATCGGCTTCGCGGTCGCCCTGGGCGTACTCCTGGACACCTTCGTCGTCCGCTCCGTGCTGGTCACGGCCCTGTTCCTCGACATCGGCCCGAAGGTGTGGTGGCCCCACCGGCTGGCCCGGGAGGACGGCGGCACACCACCGCCGCCCCCGAAGCAACCGGCGGGCAGCGCGGCGGGGCCGGAGGGCTGACGGGCGGAGGTTCTCGCGTCTCATGCCCGGTGCCGAGTCCTGACCTCCGCGGCGTGTGGCGGATGCCGGCCGGCGAGTTCGGTCGTGGCCGCCAGACACCTATCCGTGACTGCCGGAGTTGCCGAGAGCCCGCCGGCCCCTCACTTCTTCGGCTGCTGACCGTCTCGCAGTCCCTCGAACACAACCAAAGAGCCATCCCGCTCGAACCGCAGTACACGGGATCGGGGAGCTTCCTGGGCCGAGTCCGGCCCAGGGTGAAGCTCTCCGTAGCGCTGATGGTAAAGATCGACCGCTTCGCGGAGCGGGCATCCTTGTGCCTCACGAATCGCCTCGACTGCGAGGATGGTGCGCCCCTCCAGAATGTCGCGATCTACGCTCTCCGGCAGTTCTGCCACACATCCTCCCCGGTCCGGCATGGCAGTAGAGCAACCGCGGCTCCTCCGGTCAACTGACTTGCGCAGCCGACCATGCCAAGCCCTCGGCCGTGCCCGCCGCGTGCCCGTCTGACGGGTGCGCCGCGGGGTCGGACACACCGGCCACCAAAATGAGAGACGGGCACGATGTCGCGAACGTACAAACGGGGTTGAGCGTCAGGCGACCCGGCGGATGAGGGCCAGATACATGGCGTCCGTCCCGTGCAGATGCGGCCACAGTTGGACGTCGGGCCCCTCGCCGAGCGCCGGTACGCCCTCCAGCAGGGGCCGCGCGTCGATCAGGTCGGCCGCGCCGTCGTACTGCTTCAGCACGTCGTCGACGACCGCGCGGGTCTCGGCGAGATGCGGCGAGCACGTGGCGTAGCCGACGACTCCCCCGACCCGCACGGACTCCAGCGCGGTCCGCAGCAGGGCCCGCTGGAGCGGGCCGAACCCGTCCAGGTCCTCGGGCCGCCGCCGCCAGCGGGCCTCGGGCCGCCGCCGCAGGGCACCCAGCCCCGTACAGGGCACGTCCATCAGCACCCGGTCGAACGTCCCCGGACGCCAGGGCGGGCGGGTCCCGTCGGCGGTGATCACCTGGTAGGGCCCCGGATTGCCGTCCAGCGCCTTGGCGACGAGCCCGGCCCGGTGCGGCTGCTTCTCGGAGGCGAGCAGCACGGCCCCGCGCTCGGCGGCGAGGGCGGCGAGCAGCGCGGCCTTGCCGCCGGGCCCGGCGCACCCGTCGAGCCACGCCTTGTCGGGACCCTCCAGCGGGGCGTGGGCGAGGGCGAGCGCCACCAGCTGGCTGCCCTCGTCCTGCACCCCCGCGCGTCCCTCCCGTACGGCGTCCACGGCACCCGGCTCCCCACCCTCGGAGAGCCGCACGGCGTACGGCGACCAGCGCCCCGCCACCGCGGCCTCCTCCCGGAGGAGTTCCTCGGCGGTGGATCGTCCGGGCCGGGCGACCAGGGTGACCTCGGGCCGCTCGTTGTCGGCCTCCAACAGATCCTCGATCCCGGCGCGCCCGCCGCCGAGGGAGTCCCACAGTGCGGAGACGACCCAGCGGGGATGCGAGTGCACGACCGCGAGATGGTCCTCCGGGTCGTCCTCGTAGGGCGGCGCGACCCGCTCCAGCCAGCCGTCGAGGTCGTGCCGCGCGACCTTGCGCAGCACGGCGTTCACGAACTTGGCCCGCCCGTCACCGAGCACGACGCGCGCGAGTTCGACGGAGGCGGACACGGCGGCGTGCGTCGGGATCCGGGTGCCCAGCAGCTGGTGCACACCGAGGCTCAGCACATCGAGCACCGGCGGGTCGACCTCGCGCAACGGCCGGTCCACGCACTCCGCGATGACGGCGTCGTACGTCCCCTGGCGCCGCAGCGTGCCGTACACCAGCTCGGTCGCCAGCGCCGCGTCCCGCCCGTCGAACTTGTCGGGCCCCTCCTTCTCCCGCGCCCGGCGCAGCAGCGGCGGCAGAACGAGGTTCGCGTACGCGTCCCGTTCGTCCACGGCCCGGAGCGCCTCGAAGGCGAGCATACGGACGGGGTCCTTCTGGGGACGGCGGTACGGTTTGCCCGGCTTACGCGGACGGGACTGCTCACTCACGAAAAAGGTGCTCCGGATACGGGATGAGATACCACGGCCAGGGTACGCCGCGGGCGCGGACCACCGGGCGCCGGCCGTGTGGACCTACGGGCAGGGTGGCGAGGGGGTCGGAACGGGGTGGTTCAGTCTCCGACCGACTCGCCGGACTCGATCCGTACCCCGCGCGCCCAGTCGGCGGCCCGCATCGGCTTCTTGCCCTGTGCCTGCACCCAGAGCAGTTCCACGGCGTACGACCCGGTCCCGACGTACACGTGGTTCTTGCCGGCTTCGAGCGCGCCCGGCGCCAGTTCGGTCCGCTCGGGCACCGGCACGACCTGGACGAGCTTCAGCCGCTCCCCGCGGAACGTCGTCCACGCGCCCGGCGCGGGCGTGCAGCCGCGCACGACCCGGTCGACGCGCAGCGCGGGCGTGGCCCAGTCGATCCGGGCGTCCTCCACGGTGATCTTCGGCGCGAGCGTGATCCCGTCGACGGGCTGGGGCACGGCCTTCAGGGTCCCGTCCTCGATCCCGTCCATCGTGGCGGCGAGCAGCCCGGAGCCGGCGAAGGCGAGCCGGGTCAGCAGATCCCCGCTGGTGTCGGTCTGCCGGATCTCCTCGGTGACCGTCCCGTACACCGGCCCGGAGTCGAGCCCCTCCTCGATGAGGAAGGTGGACGCCCCCGTGATCTCGTCCCCGGCCATGATCGAGTGCTGTACCGGAGCGGCGCCCCGCCAGGCGGGCAGCAGGGAGAAGTGCAGGTTGACCCAGCCGTGGACGGGCACGTCGAGGGCGACCCGGGGCAGCAGGGCCCCGTAGGCGACGACGGGACAGCAGTCGGGCGCGATCTCCCGGAGCCGCGCGAGAAACGCCTCGTCCCGGGGCCGGTGGGGCTTCAGCACCTCGATGCCGGCCTCCTCCGCCCGCTGCGCCACCGGGCTCGCGACCAGGTGCCGCCCCCGCCCCGCCGGCGCGTCCGGCCGCGTCACGACCGCGGCCACCTCATGCCTCCCCGACGCGATCAACGCGTCCAACGCGGGAACAGCGACCTCTGGGGTACCGGCGAAGACAAGCTTCATGGATGTCTGACGGCCTCTCGGACGGAAGTTCGTACGCCCCCACGCGACAACGAGGGACAACGCCCCAGTCTATGGTCCGCACTCCACACGAGCGCCCCGCCCGCCCCCTCCGGCGCCCACGGCCGCCGACGACGAAACAGCCCCACGGCCCAGTGGCAGCAGGGGCGCACCCCGACCCACGCGCCCCACGCATATGCCCCCGCGCCCCCAGCCCGTTACCAGCGGAGCGAATTCGCGTTGGTCAAGAAAGAGTTGACCGATACGCGCCGCAATCGCGGCACCTCCCCTTTTTCAACGCCGGTTCGAGAGGCTTGTTCATGGCCGACCACGCAACCCACGACGCCCAGGCTCGGGCCAGCCTGCACTTGCTGGTGCGGGACATCGAGCGGGTCCGCCGGCAGGTGGACGCACTGCGCACCCTCACCGCCCAGTTGGGCAACGTCTACCGCCCGCGCCGCTCCGGCCCCTCCACGGGCTTCGTCGTCTACGGACGCGCCCCCGCCCCGACCGTCCGCCTCGCCCAGGAGCTGCGGGACAGTGTCGAGACCCTGGTCACGGCAGCCGTGGACTTCGACCGCTCGCTCGGTTTCTCCTGGGACGCGGTGGGCTCGGCCCTCGGTGTCACCAAGCAGGCCGTGCACCGCCGTTACGGCGCCCGCCGCGCCGCCGCACAGGCCGCCGCGGAAGCGGAGCGCACGGGGGATCCCCAGAGCACTCGCACCGTCAATGTCGGCTCCGGCATTCCCACGGTCCCGGCCGCCCGCTCCATGCCCGCCCCCCTGCCCGCCCCGGTGCCCGCGCACATGCCGACCCAGCCGACCTCGGGCAGCCCGACCCTCCGCGACGACGTGAGACCCACGGCCTTCCCCGGCCCTCGCAACGGCTGAACCGCCCGAACACGTCTGCCTCCCGGTCCCCGACCGGGAGGCAGACCTCTGCCGGGAGCTGCCCCGCCCGCATCGCTCACCCGATGTCCAACGGATCCATCCGGATCCGCACGCGAGCCCCCTCAGGCACCCCGCGCGCCATCCGCGCCGCCTGCGCCCTCTTCAACGCACCGGCCAGCGCCGCCCCACTGCCCGGCGGCACCCGGATCAGCGCACGCTCCCACTGTTCCGCCGTCGCCGGCGCGGCGGGCCGCCGAGCTCTTCCCCCACCCGCCGCAGGACCGGCGCCGGAACCGGGTCCCGTCGGCCCGGCCACGGGCACGGGACCCAACACCTCGGCGTCCGGCGGCAGTTCGACCGCGGCCAGGAAATCGACCACGGCCTCGACCGGCCCCGACACGGCGGCCATCCGCGACACCGGGGGAAAGCCCAACTCGGCCCGTTCGGCGAGTTCCCGCACCGCGTGCCCCACGGGATCCCACCGCACGAGCGCCTGCACGGGCCGTAGGGTCGGCTCCGCGACCACCACAACCGTGCCGCCGACCCCTTGGCTGCGCACCAGCGCCGCGGCGCCGATCCACCGCCGCAGCGCGTCCTCCCCGGCCCGCAGATCGGGCCGCCCGAGCATGGCCCAGCCGTCGAGCAACAGGGCCGCCGCGTACCCGCCCTCCGCGACCGGTTCGGCCCCTGGCGTACTCACGACCAGCGCGGGTGTGCCCGGCACGGTGTCGAGCACCTGCTCCCGGCCGGAGGTCCGCACGGGCACGGCGGGAAAGGCCCGCCCCAGTTCCTCGGCGGTCCGCCGCGCCCCCACGACCTGAGCCCGCAGCCGCCGGCCCCCGCACTCGGGGCAGTGCCAGCCGCCCTCCTCACGCCCGCACCATCCGCACCGCAGCGCTCCGGTGCCGTCGCGCGCCTCCAGGGGTCCCGCGCAGTGCCGGCACCGCGCGGGTTCACGGCACCGCGCGCAGGCCATCCGCGGCACGTACCCGCGCCGGGGCACCTGCACGAGCACGGGCCCGTCCCGCAACCCGTCCCGCGCGACCTGCCAGGCGAGGCTCGGCAGCCGCGCCGCCCGAGCCGCCTCGTCCCGCGCGAGATCCGCGTCCCCCACCGTCCGCACCAGCGGCGCGGCGGCCCGTACCTGCTCCCGCCCGGCCACGATCGGCGCGGCCCAGCCACTCTCGACGAGCTGGGCCGCCTCGACCGTGCAGGTCCAACCACCCAGCAGGAAGCCGCACTTGTCCCTGGAGGCCCGTAGCTCCAGCACCTCACGCACATGGGGAAAGGGGGCGTTGTCATCACTGTGACTCGCGTCGCCGTCGTCCCAGACGACGACCAACCCGAGATCCCGGACCGGCGCGAACATGGCCGCCCGGGTCCCCACCACGGCCCGTACGGCCCCCCGCCGCACGGCCAGCCACTCCCGGTACCGCTTCTCCTGCCCCGCGTCGGCGGTCAGCAGCGCGTGCCGCCCCTCCCCCAGCAACTGCCCGAGCGCCTCGTCGACCCGCGCGGCGGGCCGCCCGGCCGGTACGACGACGAGCGCCCCGCGCCCCGACGCCAGCGTCGCCTGCACGGCCCGTGCGATCTCCTCGGCCCACTCCGGCCCCGGCAACGCGGTCCACACGGCCCGAGGCGCGCCCCCGGCGGCCAGCGCCCGCAGAAACTCCTCCCCGCGCCCGTACCGCAGCCACGACCCCGGCTCCGGCGCGACGGGCGGGGGCGCGGGCTCACCCGTCCGGGCCGCCTCCGCCCGGCCGTGCCGGGGCGGAACGGCCAACTGCAGCACATCGGCGAGACTTCCCGCGTACCGGTCAGCCACGGCCCGCGCCAGCCCCAACAGCTCGGGTCCCAGCACCCGTTCCGGGGAGACGACCTGCGCGAGCGCGGCCAGGGGACCGGAGTAGTCCGACTCGGCTACCCGCTCGACGAGGAACCCGTCGATCAGCGAGCCGCCCTCGCGCCGCCCGTCGCGAACGTTCCGCCCCCCGGCACCGAACCGCACCCGCACCCGCACCCCCGGCTGGGCGACCGCGTCCAACTCCTCCGGCACCGCGTAGTCGAAGTACCGGTCGAGATGCAGCACACCCTTGTCGACCAGCACCCGAGCGACCGGCAGCTCCTTGGCCAGCGCCGCCCCCCGCCAGGTCCGCGGCTTCGCGCGCGGCACCTTGGCCTTCCGCACAGCCTCGCGAACAAGAGCCAGCTGCTCCGGCTCCCCGTCCCCCGCCGCGCCCCCGCCCCTCGTCCCATCCTCGCTGCTCACACCCCCATCCTCCCAAACCCCACTGACAGCCGACGCCGCCCGAGATCACGGCAGGAGCGGGCCGGCGGGGGCACACCCGGCGGCCCGGCGGTCACGGGTTGAGGAACGCGACGAGGCCCGGCATCCCCTCGGGGATGCCGGGCCTCGTCCAGAGCCGGAGAGACGGTGAGCCAGGAGGCTCAGAGGCCCGCGGCCTTGCGCAGTTCCTCGACGCGGTCCGTGCGCTCCCAGGTGAACTCGGGGAGCTCGCGGCCGAAGTGACCGTACGCGGCGGTCTGGCCGTAGATCGGGCGCAGCAGGTCGAGGTCACGGATGATGGCGGCCGGACGGAGGTCGAAGACCTCGTCGATGGCCTTCTCGATCCGGTCGGTGTCGACCTTGGCGGTGCCGAAGGTCTCGACGAAGAGACCGACGGGCTCGGCCTTGCCGATCGCGTACGCCACCTGGACCTCGCAGCGGGAGGCGAGGCCCGCCGCGACGACGTTCTTGGCGACCCAGCGCATCGCGTACGCCGCCGAGCGGTCGACCTTGGACGGGTCCTTGCCGGAGAAGGCGCCGCCGCCGTGGCGGGCCATGCCGCCGTACGTGTCGATGATGATCTTGCGGCCGGTGAGGCCGGCGTCGCCCATCGGGCCGCCGATCTCGAAGCGGCCGGTCGGGTTGACCAGCAGGCGGTAGCCCTCGGTGTCCAGCTTGATGCCGTCGTCCAGGAGGGCCTTCAGCTCCGGCTCCACCACGAACTCGCGGATGTCCGGGGCGAGGAGGGACTCCAGGTCGATGTCACTGGCGTGCTGCGAGGAGACGACGACCGTGTCCAGACGGACCGCCTTGTCACCGTCGTACTCGATGGTGACCTGGGTCTTGCCGTCGGGACGGAGGTAGGGGATGGTGCCGTTCTTGCGGACCTCGGAGAGGCGCTTCGACAGGCGGTGCGCCAGGAAGATCGGCAGCGGCATCAGCGTCGGCGTCTCGTCCGACGCGTAGCCGAACATCAGGCCCTGGTCGCCCGCACCCTGCTTGTCCAGCTCGTCCTCATCGCCCTCGACCCGCGACTCGTACGCCGTGTCCACACCCTGCGCGATGTCCGGGGACTGCGCTCCGATCGACACCGAGACACCGCAGGAAGCACCGTCGAAGCCCTTCTTCGACGAGTCGTAGCCGATGTCCAGGATGGTGTCGCGCACCAGCTGGGCGATCGGCGCGTACGCCTTGGTCGTGACCTCGCCGGCCACGTGCACCAGGCCGGTCGTGATGAGCGTCTCCACTGCGACACGGGACGTGGGGTCCTCGCGCAGGAGCGCATCGAGAATGGCATCGCTGATCTGGTCAGCGATCTTGTCGGGGTGACCCTCGGTCACTGACTCCGAGGTGAACAGACGACGGGACACAACGCTCCCTGGGGTTGCAGCGGCTGCTGGCTGATCATGGGCGGACGTGCTCGGGGGCTGCGCCCGGCGTCGTCCGAGAACAGTTTATCGGTCGGGCTCGGCCACCGGCCCACCTGTCTCGCCTCTCGGGAGCCCTGTGACCTGCGGCACGTGCATTCTGCCCAATGGTCGTCGCTGTCCGCCAGGGTCGCCACGCCCGAATGTGCGTGGTTCGAGTGAGGCCTGACGCGAATACCACTGTCACCCGAGTCTGCTCGCCACCAGGTCCCACACCGTTTCGGCCAGGGCTTCCTTGGGGCCGTAGGGCACCGGGGTCTCGCTTCCGTCGGCTCCCAGCACCACGGCCTCGTTCTCCTCGGAGCCGAAGGTCTTGCGCTCCCCCACCTCGTTCACCACCAGCAGATCGCACCCCTTGCGGGCCAGTTTGGCGCGGCCGTTGGCGAGGACGTCGTCGGTCTCGGCGGCGAAGCCGACGATCATCTGGCCGGGGCGCGAACGGTCCGCGGAGATCTCCGCGAGGATGTCCGGATTACGCACCAGCACGATGGGCTCGGGTTCCTGGCCGTCCTTCTTCTTGATCTTCCCGGTGGCGTAGTTCTCCGGGCGGAAGTCCGCCACCGCGGCCGCCATCACCACGACGTCCGCGTCGGGCGCCGCCTTGAGCACGGCCTCGCGCAGCTGGACCGCCGTCCCGATCCGGACGACGTCCACTCCCGCGGGATCCGGCAGTCCGGTGTTGGCCTCGATCAGCGTGACCCGGGCGCCTCGCGCCGCGGCCGTGCGGGCGAGGGCGTACCCCTGCTTGCCGGAGGAGCGGTTGCCGAGGAAGCGGACCGGGTCGAGGGGCTCTCGGGTGCCGCCGGCGGTCACCACGACATGCCGGCCGACGAGATCCGGCTCCGTGACGCCCCGCGCCAGCACCCGGCGGCACACCTCGAAGATCTCCGCGGGGTCCGGCAGTCGGCCCTTGCCGGTGTCGACGCCGGTCAGCCTGCCCACGGCGGGGTCGATGACGAGGGCGCCCCGGCGGCGGAGCGTCGCCACGTTCTCCTGGGTGGCCGGGTGTTCCCACATCTCGGTGTGCATGGCGGGGGCGAAGACGACCGGACAGCGAGCGGTGAGCAGGGTGTTGGTGAGGAGGTCGTCGGCCAGGCCGTGGGCGGCCTTGGCCAGCATGTCGGCGGTGGCCGGGGCGACCACGACCAGATCGGCCTCCTGCCCGATGCGTACGTGCGGCACCTCGTGGACGCTCTCCCAGACCTCGGTGGAGACCGGGTTGCCGGAGAGCGCGGACCAGGTGGCGGCGCCGACGAAGTGCAGCGCGGAGTCGGTCGGCACGACCCGTACGTCATGACCGGACTCGGTCAGTCGGCGCAGCAGCTCGCACGCCTTGTAGGCGGCGATCCCACCGCTGACCCCCAGAACGACCTTCGGCTTGCCCACCGGGCCTCCCCGCACTCGGATGTGTACGCCTCTGTGTGGCGCCTCAATGACACACCACAGGCCCGACAGTCGCACTGCCGGGCCTGTGGAAAAACCTACTGCGATCTGCCGATATGACTTACGCGGGGCCCTCGACGGCCTCGGACGTCAGCAGACCCGCGTTGATCTCGCGCAGGGCGATCGAGAGCGGCTTCTCGTGGACGTGGGTGTCGACGAGGGGACCGACGTACTCGAGGAGGCCCTCGCCGAGCTGCGAGTAGTACGCGTTGATCTGGCGGGCACGCTTGGCCGCGTAGATCACGAGGCTGTACTTCGAGTCGGTGGCCTCGAGGAGCTCGTCGATCGGCGGGTTGATGATGCCCTCGGGCGCGGAGATGGAAGAGGACACGCTCTACCTTCCGATGGATGGGAAAAGACCGGTCGTGATCACAGAAAACGGACAGACGCCGTGATCACACAACATCCATCAAGGCTAGCAGCTCGCGGGCCACGTCCTCGACGGAGGTGTTGACCAGGGTGACGTCGAACTCCGGCTCGGCCGCCAGCTCGATCTTGGCCGCCTCCAGACGGCGTTCGATCACCTCGGGCGGCTCGGTGCCCCGTCCGGTGAGCCTGCGCACCAGCTCCTCCCAGGAGGGAGGCGCCAGGAAGACCAGCTGGGCCTCCGGCATGGTCTCGCGGACCTGCCGTGCGCCCTGGAGGTCGATCTCCAGCAGGACGGGCTCGCCCCGCTCCAGGCGTTCGAGCACGGCGGCCCGGGGAGTGCCGTAGCGGTTGCCGGCGAACTCGGCCCACTCCAGCAGCTCGCCGTTGGCGATCAGCTTGTCCATCTCGTCGTCGGTGACGAAGAAGTAGTGGACTCCGTGCTGTTCGCCGGGGCGCGGCTTGCGGGTCGTCGCCGACACCGAGAGCCAGACCTCGGGGTGCGCCTTGCGCATATGGGCGACGACCGTGCTCTTGCCGACCCCGGAGGGGCCGGAGAGCACGGTCAGCCGCGGACGTACGTCCGGGGGCTCGGGGGTCGTCCCCCGGAATGTTGCAGCCATGCAGCGATTATTCCAGCAATCCCGGAGTGCCCGGGACTGCCTTCCCACCAGAGGGCGGGATCAGGAACCGGTGCTGCCGAACTCACGCTCCAGGGAAGCGATCTGGTTGGAACCGAGGCCGCGTACACGACGGCTCTCGGAGATGCCGAGTCGCTCCATGATCTGCTTGGCGCGGACCTTGCCCACGCCCGGCAGGGACTCGAGCAGGGCGGAGACCTTCATCTTGCCGATGACGTCGTTCTCCTGGCCCTGCTTGATGACCTCGTGCAGGGAGGCGCCGGAGTGCTTGAGTCGATTCTTGACCTCGGCCCGCTCCCGGCGAGCCGCGGCGGCCTTTTCGAGCGCGGCTGCGCGCTGTTCAGGGGTAAGGGGCGGAAGAGCCACGCCTACGTCACCTCGGATGTCGAACTGTCGGATACGGACCGGTGAGGAACCTAGTCGCCCCACACCTGGGGTGCCACGAGCAACACGCTCGCCCGTTCACCCTGCTCGGAGACTAGCGGGCAACTCCGCCAGAGTCAGCGAGAACAGCGGAAAAGTCCTGGTCAGCCTCCCTGGAGTCGGACATAACCGGCATATCGCCCTGGATTTGAGAATGTATTCAGACTCAAGGCGTCCGGTAACCGACCCTCAGGCACTCATCGGAGGTCTCGGCCCCCCGTCGTCGCGGTGCGGATCTCGTCCGCGAAACGACACGCGGCGTCACGCAGCGCGACGATGTCGCGACCGTGACGAAGGACACCCCGACTGACGTTCGGCACCACATCGCGCACGGCGGCACCGAAGACCGCCGGAAGATCGGCCGGTGTGGCGCCCTGGGCACCGATCCCGGGCGCGAGGAGAGGTCCGTTGATGTTCAGGTCGTACGACGAGAGGTCACCCAGCGTGGCGCCGACGACGGCGCCGAAGGACCCCAGGGGCTCCTCCCCCGCGTTCTCGGCCGCCAGGTGCGCCAGCATCGTCGCGCCGACGTCGCGGCCGTCCGGGCGCACCGCGTGCTGCACCTCGCCGCCCTCCGGGTTGGAGGTGAGCGCCAGCACGAACAGTCCGGCCCCGTTCTCGCGCGCCAGGGCCACCGCGGGCTTCAGCGAGCCGTAGCCCAGGTAGGGCGAGACCGTCAGCGCGTCCGAGAAGAGGGGCGCGTCCTTGTGCAGGAAGGTCTCGGCGTACGCGCTCATCGTGGAGCCGATGTCGCCGCGCTTGGCATCCATGACGACCAGCGCGCCGGCCGCCCGCGCCTCCGCGACGGACTTCTCCAGGACGGCGATGCCGCGCGACCCGAAGCGCTCGAAGAAGGCGCTCTGCGGCTTGAGGACCGCCACCCGGTCGGCCAGCGCCTCGACGACCGTGCGGCTGAAGTGCTCCAGGCCCGCGACATCGTCGTTCAGGCCCCAGTCGGCGAGCAGGGAGGCGTGCGGGTCGATGCCGACGCAGAGCGGCCCGCGCTCGTCCATGGCTCGGCGCAGGCGGGCGCCGAAGGGCTCGGTCATACCGTCTTCCTCACGTCGGCGCCGACCGCGTCGGCGAGGGTGGCGTAGGGGCTCGTGCGCAGACGGGCCGCGAGGCCCTTGTGCAGGGCGCGCGACCAGAAGGGCCCCTCGTAGACGAAGGCGCTGTAGCCCTGGATCAGGGTGGCGCCCGCCAGGATGCGCTGCCAGGCGTCCTCGGCGTTCTCGATGCCGCCGACGCCCACCAGGGTGATCCGGTCGCCCACGCGCGCGTAGAGGCGGCGCAGGACCGCCAGGGAGCGGGCCTTGACGGGGGCGCCGGAGAGACCGCCCGTCTCCTTCACGAGGGAGGGCCCGGAGGTGAGACCGAGTCCCTCGCGCGCGATGGTGGTGTTCGTGGCGATGATCCCGTCCAGGCCCAGCTCCACGGCGAGGTCGGCGACGGCGTCGACGTCCTCGTCGGCGAGGTCCGGCGCGATCTTCACGAGCAGCGGCACACGGCGGGTGCGGACCGTGCGGTCGGCGGCCTCACGGACGGCCGTCAGCAGGGGCCGCAGCGCCTCGGTGGCCTGGAGATCGCGCAGACCCGGCGTGTTGGGCGAGGAGACGTTGACGACGAGGTAGTCGGCGTAGGGGGCGAGGCGCTCGGCGGACTTCACGTAGTCCCCGACGGCCTCCTCGTCCGGGACGGCCTTCGTCTTGCCGATGTTGACGCCGACGACCGTCCTGAAGACGGGCGTACGGGAGGCCAGGCGGGCGGCGACGGCGAGCGAGCCCTCGTTGTTGAAGCCCATGCGGTTGATCAGGGCGCGGTCGGCGACCAGACGGAACAGCCGCTGCTTGGGGTTGCCGGGCTGGCCCTCGCCCGTCACCGTGCCGATCTCGACGTGGTCGAAACCGAGCATCGACATCCCGTCGACGGCGATCGCGTTCTTGTCGAAGCCGGCGGCGAGTCCGAAGGGGCCGTGCATCCGCAGCCCGAAGGCCTCCGTGCGCAGTTCCTCGTAGCGGGGGGCGAGGGCCGCCGCCAGGAAGGTGCGCAGCACGGGGACACGGGCGGCGAGACGGATCCAGCGGAAGGCCAGGTGGTGGGCCTCCTCGGGGTCCATCCGTGTGAAGACCAGGCGGAAGAAGAGCTTGTACATGGTGGTGTCCTCATGAAGAGGGGGACACCGTTTCCGGTGTCCCCCTCTTCGGCTGCTAGTCGCGGGCCGCGGTCAGGTGTTCGGCGTGTTCCTGGAGCGAGCGCACGCCCACGTCGCCGTGGTTGAGCGCGTCGATGCCCTGGACGGCTGCCGCGAGGGCCTGCACGGTCGTCAGACACGGCACGGAGCGGGCCACGGCGGCCGTACGGATGTCGTAGCCGTCGAGGCGGCCACCGGTGCCGTAGGGGGTGTTGACGATGAGGTCGACCTCGCCGTCGTGGATGAGCTGGACGATCGTCTTCTCGCCGTTCGGGCCGGTGCCCTCGGACTGCTTGCGTACGACGGTGGCGTTGATGCCGTTGCGCTTGAGGACCTCGGCCGTGCCGGACGTGGCGAGCAGTTCGAAGCCGTGGGCGACCAGCTCGCGCGCCGGGAAGATCATCGAACGCTTGTCACGGTTGGCGACCGAGATGAACGCGCGGCCCTTGGTGGGCAGCGGCCCGTACGCGCCGGCCTGCGACTTGGCGTACGCCGTGCCGAAGACCGAGTCGATGCCCATGACCTCGCCGGTGGAGCGCATCTCCGGGCCGAGGATGGTGTCGACGCCGCGCCCGTGGATGTCGCGGAAGCGCGACCACGGCATGACGGCCTCCTTGACGGAGATCGGCGCGTCGAGCGGCAGTTCGCCGCCGTCGCCGTTGGCCGGCAGCAGCCCCTCCGCCCGCAGCTCGGCGATGGTCGCGCCCAGCGAGATCCGGGCGGCGGCCTTGGCCAGCGGCACCGCGGTCGCCTTCGAGGTGAAGGGGACGGTGCGAGAGGCGCGCGGGTTGGCCTCCAGGACGTAGAGGATGTCGCCGGCCATCGCGAACTGGATGTTGATCAGTCCGCGCACGCCGACGCCCTTGGCGATGGCCTCGGTGGAGGCGCGCAGGCGCTTGATGTCGAAGCCGCCGAGGGTGATCGGGGGCAGGGCGCACGCCGAGTCGCCGGAGTGGATCCCGGCCTCCTCGATGTGCTCCATCACGCCGCCGAGGTAGAGCTCGTGGCCGTCGTACAGGGCGTCCACGTCGATCTCGATGGCGTCGTCGAGGAAGCGGTCGACGAGCACCGGCCGGGAAGGGCTGATCTCGGTCGACTCGGCGATGTACGACTCCAGGCGGGCCTCGTCGTAGACGATCTCCATGCCACGTCCGCCGAGCACGTAGGACGGGCGGACGAGGACCGGGTAGCCGATCTCGTCGGCGATGGCCTTGGCGCCCGCGAAGGTGGTCGCGGTGCCGTGCCTGGGCGCGGGGAGGCCGGCCTCGGCGAGGACGCGTCCGAAGGCGCCGCGGTCCTCGGCGGCGTGGATGGCCTCCGGGGAGGTGCCCACGACGGGCACGCCGTTGTCCTTGAGCGCCTGTGACAGGCCCAGCGGGGTCTGGCCGCCCAGCTGGACGACGACGCCCGCGATCGGCCCGGCCAGCGACTCGGCGTGGACGATCTCCAGCACGTCCTCCAGCGTCAGCGGCTCGAAGTACAGCCGGTCGGAGGTGTCGTAGTCCGTGGAGACGGTCTCCGGGTTGCAGTTGACCATCACGGTCTCGTAGCCCGCGTCGCTCAGCGCGAAGGAGGCGTGGACGCAGGAGTAGTCGAACTCGATGCCCTGACCGATGCGGTTCGGGCCCGAGCCGAGGATGATCACGGCCGGCTTCTCGCGCGGGGCGACCTCCGACTCCTCGTCGTAGGAGGAGTAGAAGTACGGCGTCTTCGCGGCGAACTCGGCGGCGCAGGTGTCGACCGTCTTGTAGACCGGGCGTACGCCCAGCGCGTGCCGGACCTCGCGCACGACGTCCTCGCGCAGGCCCCGGATCTCGCCGATCTGCTGGTCGGAGAAGCCGTGCCGCTTGGCCTCGGCGAGCAGCTCGGGATCGAGCCTGTCGGCGGCGACCAGCTCGTCCGCGATCTCCTTGATCAGGAAGAGCTGGTCGACGAACCACGGGTCGATCCTGGTCGACTCGAAGACCTCCTCGGGCGTGGCGCCCGCGCGGATGGCCTGCATGACGGTGTTGATACGGCCGTCGGTGGGCCGGACGGCCTCTTCGAGGAGGACGGCCTTGTCGCCGGGCTCGCCGACGAAGGTGAACTGGCTGCCCTTCTTCTCCAGCGACCGCAGCGCCTTCTGGAGCGCCTCGGTGAAGTTGCGGCCGATCGCCATGGCCTCGCCGACCGACTTCATGGTGGTGGTCAGGGAGGAGTCGGCGGACGGGAACTTCTCGAAGGCGAACCGCGGCGCCTTGACGACGACGTAGTCGAGCGTCGGCTCGAAGGAGGCCGGGGTCTGCTCGGTGATGTCGTTCGGGATCTCGTCGAGCGTGTAGCCGACGGCCAGCTTCGCGGCGATCTTGGCGATGGGGAAGCCGGTCGCCTTGGAGGCGAGCGCCGAGGAGCGCGACACGCGCGGGTTCATCTCGATGACGATGACCCGGCCGTCCTCGGGGTTCACCGCGAACTGGATGTTGCAGCCGCCGGTGTCGACGCCGACCTCGCGGATGATCGCGATGCCGACGTCACGCAGCACCTGGTACTCGCGGTCGGTGAGCGTCATCGAGGGCGCGACGGTGATCGAGTCGCCGGTGTGGACGCCCATGGGGTCGAAGTTCTCGATGGAGCAGACGACCACGACGTTGTCGTGCTTGTCGCGCATCAGCTCCAGCTCGTACTCCTTCCAGCCGAGGATGGACTCCTCCAGGAGCACCTCGGTGGTCGGGGAGAGCGTCAGGCCCTGGCCGGCGATGCGGCGCAGCTCCTCCTCGTCGTGGGCGAAGCCGGAGCCGGCGCCGCCCATGGTGAAGGAGGGACGGACCACGACGGGGTAGCCGCCGAGTGTCTCGACGCCGTTCAGCACGTCGTCCATGGAGTGGCAGATGACCGAGCGGGCGGACTCGCCGTGCCCGATCTTGGCGCGGACGGCCTCGACGACCTCCTTGAAGAGGTCGCGGTCCTCGCCCTTGTTGATGGCCTCGACGTTGGCGCCGATCAGCTCGACGCCGTACTTCTCCAGCGTCCCGGCCTCGTGCAGCGAGATGGCCGTGTTGAGGGCCGTCTGACCGCCGAGGGTGGGCAGGAGGGTGTCGGGGCGCTCCTTGGCGATGATCTTCTCGACGAACTCCGGGGTGATCGGCTCGACGTACGTGGCGTCGGCGATCTCCGGGTCGGTCATGATCGTCGCCGGGTTGGAGTTGACCAGGATGACGCGCAGGCCCTCGGCCTTGAGGACGCGGCACGCCTGGGTGCCGGAGTAGTCGAACTCGGCGGCCTGGCCGATGACGATCGGGCCGGAGCCGATGACCAGGACGGACTGGATATCGGTGCGCTTAGGCACGCTGGCCCTCCATCAGGGATACGAAGCGGTCGAACAGGTAGGCGGCGTCGTGCGGGCCCGCTGCCGCTTCGGGGTGGTACTGGACGCTGAAGGCCGGCCGGTCGAGGAGCTGGAGCCCCTCCACGACGTTGTCGTTGAGACAGACGTGGGAGACCTCGGCGCGGCCGTAGGGGGTGTCGGAGACCTGGTCGAGCGGGGCGTCGACGGCGAAGCCGTGGTTGTGCGCGGTGACCTCGACCTTGCCGGTCGTACGGTCCTGCACCGGCTGGTTGATGCCCCGGTGGCCGTACTTCAGCTTGTAGGTGCCGAAGCCGAGCGCGCGGCCCAGGATCTGGTTGCCGAAGCAGATGCCGAAGAGCGGGGTGGAGCGCTCCAGGACCGCCTGCATGACGGACACGGGGTGGTCGGCGGTGGCCGGGTCGCCCGGACCGTTGGAGAAGAACACACCGTCGGGGTTCACGGCGTACACGTCGTCGACCGTCGCCGTGGCGGGCAGGACGTGCACCTCGATGCCGCGCTCGGCCATGCGGTGCGGGGTCATGCCCTTGATGCCGAGGTCGACGGCGGCGACGGTGAACTTCTTGGTGCCGATCGCGGGGACGACGTACGTCTCCTTGGTGGCGACCTCGGCGGAGAGGTTCGCGCCCTTCATCTCGGGGGCCTCGCGGACCTCGGTGAGCATGACGCCCGCGTCGGGCAGCGCGTTGCCGGAGAAGATGCCGACGCGCATGGCGCCGCGCTCACGGAGGTGGCGGGTGAGGGCGCGGGTGTCGATGCCGGAGATCCCGACGACGCCCTGCGCGCGCAGCTCGTCGTCCAGGGAGCGCCGGGAGCGCCAGTTGGACGGCACGCGCGCGGGGTCGCGGACGACGTACCCGGAGACCCAGATCTTCTTGGACTCGGGGTCCTCGTCGTTGACGCCGGTGTTGCCGACGTGCGGGGCGGTCATGACGACGACCTGGCGGTGGTACGACGGGTCGGTGAGGGTCTCCTGGTAGCCGGTCATCCCGGTGGAGAACACGGCCTCGCCGAAGGTCACCCCCACGGCCCCGTAGGCACGGCCGCGGAAGATCCGGCCGTCCTCCAGGACGAGTACGGCGGGAAGCGCCCCTTTCCTCTGCGAGGCGTTCCCCTGAGTGGAGGTCGTCATCGTGCGCCTTCCGTTTCCGTCTTGTCGATCATCTGGTTCATGGTCTCGACCCACTCGTTGTGCTCGGCCGCGCGGTCGGAGCGGAACCCGGAGTCCAGCAGCTTGCCGCCGTGCTCCCAGGTGACGACCAGCAGGCCGCCCTCGGTGAGGACCTTCCCGGCGATGCCCTTGTCGAGCCGGGCCTCGCGCAGGGCGTCGACGGGGACGAAGAAGTCCGTCGCCCCCGGGCGTACGACGTCCAGGCCCGCGTCCGTCAGCGTCAGCTCGACCCGGCTGCGGGTGCCCAGGCCGTGCGCCACGATGCGGTCGAGCCACTGCCCGGCGGTGGTGGAGCCGTGGTAGCGGCCGCTCATGCTCAGTCTGGCCGCACCGGGCTCGTCCGGCGCGGTGGCGAGCTCCGGAAGATCGCTCTGGAGCGTGCCGCGCCACTTCCAGCCCTCACGCATCAGCCAGTAGACGAGCGCGACGAAGAGGGCGAGTCCGACGACCCAGCCGATGCGCGCGGCCCAGTCGGTGACCTCGGCCGATTCCTTCTCGGCGGCCAGCAGAATTACAGGTGTCACGTGAGCTTCCCGTCGACGAGCGTGGCCTTGCCCCGCAGCCACGTGTGCGTGACACGGCCCGGCAGCTCGCGGCCCTCGTAGGGGGTGTTGCGGCTGCGCGAGGCGAAGCCCGCGGGATCCACCGACCCACGGTATGCCGTGTCGACGAGCGTGAGGTTGGCGGGCTCACCTGCCGAGACGGGACGTCCATGACCGGCGGCCCGCCCGATCTTCGCGGGCTTGAACGACATACGGTCCGCGACGCCCGCCCAGTCGAGCAGACCGGTGGTGACCATCGTCTCCTGGACCACCGACAGCGCGGTCTCCAGGCCGACCATGCCCATGGCGGCCGCGCCCCACTCGCAGTCCTTGTCCTCGTGGGGGTGCGGGGCGTGGTCGGTGGCGACGATGTCGATCGTGCCGTCGGCGAGCGCCTCGCGCAGGGCCAGCACGTCGCGCTCGGTGCGCAGCGGCGGGTTGACCTTGTAGACCGGGTTGTAGGTGCGCACCAGCTCGTCGGTGAGCAGGAGGTGGTGCGGGGTGACCTCGGCGGTGACGTCGATGCCGCGGGACTTGGCCCAGCGGACGATCTCGACGGACCCGGCGGTCGAGAGGTGGCAGATGTGGACGCGGGAGCCGACGTGCTCGGCGAGCAGGACGTCCCGGGCGATGATCGATTCCTCGGCCACCGCGGGCCAGCCGCCGAGCCCCAGCTCCGCGGAGACGACGCCCTCGTTCATCTGGGCGCCCTCGGTCAGCCGCGGCTCCTGCGCGTGCTGGGCGACGACCCCGCCGAAGGCCTTCACGTACTCCAGGGCGCGCCGCATCATCACCGCGTCGTCGACGCACTTGCCGTCGTCCGAGAAGACGGTGACCCCGGCGGCCGACTCGTGCATCGCGCCCAGCTCGGCGAGCTTCTTGCCCTCCAGTCCGACGGTGACGGCGCCGATGGGCTGCACGTCGCAGTAGCCGTGCTCCTGGCCGAGCCGGTAGACCTGCTCCACCACACCGGCGGTGTCGGCGACGGGGAAGGTGTTGGCCATGGCGAAGACGGCCGTGTAGCCGCCGGAGGCCGCGGCGCGCGTGCCGGTGAGCACGGTCTCGGAGTCCTCGCGGCCGGGCTCGCGCAGATGGGTGTGCAGGTCGACGAGGCCCGGCAGGAGCACCTTGCCCTCGGCCTCGACGACCAGGGCGTCGTCGTCGGGGAGTCCGGCGCCGACCCGCTCGATGATCTCGCCGTCGATCAGGACGTCCTGCGGCTCGCCGCCCAGCACCTTCGCGCCACGGATCAGGATCTTGCTCATGGTCTTACTTCTCCTCGGGGGTGCGGGCGTGGGCGACGGCGGGCTCGTTGCCGCCGAGCAGCAGGTACAGCACGGCCATGCGGATGGAGACACCGTTGGCGACCTGCTCGACGACGGTGCAGCGGTCGGAGTCGGCGACCTCGGCGGTGATCTCCATGCCGCGGACCATCGGGCCGGGGTGCATCACGATGGCGTGCTCGGGCATCCGCGCCATGCGGTCGCCGTCGAGGCCGTAGCGCCGTGAGTACTCGCGCTCGGTGGGGAAGAACGCGGCGTTCATCCGCTCGCGCTGCACGCGCAGCATCATCACCGCGTCGGACTTGGCGAGCGTGCTGTCGAGGTCGTAGGAGACCTCGCAGGGCCAGCTCTCGACGCCGACCGGCACCAGGGTGGGCGGGGCGACGAGGGTGACCTCGGCGCCGAGGGTGTGCAGCAGGTCGACGTTGGAGCGGGCGACCCGGCTGTGCAGGACGTCGCCGACGATCGTGATGCGCCTGCCGGACAGGTCCTGGCCGAGCCCGGCGTCCCGGCCGACGAGCCGGCGGCGCATGGTGAAGGCGTCGAGCAGGGCCTGGGTGGGATGCTGGTGGGTGCCGTCGCCCGCGTTGATCACGGCGGCGTCGATCCAGCCGGAGGTCGCCAGGCGGTACGGGGCCCCCGAGGCGCCGTGCCGGATGACGACCGCGTCCACGCCCATGGCCTCCAGCGTCTGGGCGGTGTCCTTCAGGGACTCGCCCTTGGAGACGCTCGACCCCTTGGCGGTGAAGTTGATGACGTCCGCGGAGAGGCGCTTCTCGGCGGCCTCGAAGGAGATCCGGGTGCGGGTGGAGTCCTCGAAGAAGAGGTTGACGATCGTGCGGCCGCGCAGGGTCGGCAGTTTCTTGATCGGCCGGTCGGCGACCCGGGCCATCTCCTCGGCGGTGTCGAGGATCAGGACGGCGTCGTCACGGGTGAGGTCGGCGGCCGAGATGAGATGACGCTGCATCTTTCAGGCTCCGTAAGGCAGTTCGGGAGATTACGGGCAGTCAGGGGCATCGCGAGGGGACGTACGGCGCGGGGCCGCACGCGCGCGTGCTACTGCTGGGCGGTCCGCTTCGCACCGAGCAGGACGGTGTCCCGACCGTCCTCCTCGGCGAGCTGGACCTTGACCGTCTCCCGCAGCGACGTGGGGAGGTTCTTGCCGACGTAGTCGGCGCGGATGGGCAGTTCGCGGTGGCCCCGGTCGACGAGGACCGCGAGCTGGACGGCGCGCGGGCGGCCGATGTCGTTCAGCGCGTCGAGCGCCGCGCGGATCGTGCGGCCGGAGAAGAGCACGTCGTCGACGAGGACGACCAGACGGCCGTCGATGCCGTCACCGGGGATCTCGGTGCGGGCCAGCGCACGCGGCGGGTGCATGCGCAGGTCGTCGCGGTACATGGTGATGTCGAGCGAGCCGACCGGGATCTTGCGGTCGGTGATCTCCGCGAGCTTGGCGGCGAGCCGCTGGGCGAGGAAGACGCCCCGGGTCGGAATGCCGAGGAGCACCACGTCGTCGGCGCCCTTGGCGCGTTCGACGATCTCGTGGGCGATGCGGGTCAGTACGCGCGCGATGTCGGGGCCCTCGAGAACGGGCCTCGCATCGGACGACTGCGCGTCCTGGGGCAGGTGCTGCGGGTCGTGCGTGTCCATAGGAAACGGACCTCCTTCTCCGCCTCACGGGACGGACCTTAAAGGACGTCGGATTTGCGCCGTCAACGTTATCAGGCCCCGCAACGCCCCTGATCACCCCCCTGGCCCAACGGAACGCGGTTACCACGGAAGAGTCGGTCCGGACCATCCGGCTTGACGGGGCAGAGTCACGCTGCGTAACCTCACAGTGAGTCACCAGCCTTCGTCCGGGGAGCCATATGTCCAGCGAATACGCCAAACAGCTCGGGGCCAAGCTCCGGGCCATCCGCACCCAGCAGGGCCTTTCCCTCCACGGTGTCGAGGAGAAGTCCCAGGGACGCTGGAAGGCGGTCGTGGTCGGTTCGTACGAGCGCGGCGACCGCGCCGTCACCGTGCAGCGCCTCGCGGAGCTGGCGGACTTCTACGGGGTCCCCGTGCAGGAGCTGCTTCCTGGTACGACCCCTGGTGGCGCCGCCGAG
Organism: Streptomyces gottesmaniae; assembly: GCF_031845845.1. Lineage (NCBI taxonomy): Bacteria > Bacillati > Actinomycetota > Actinomycetes > Kitasatosporales > Streptomycetaceae > Streptomyces > Streptomyces gottesmaniae. The sequence continues at coordinate 340 of NZ_JAVRFJ010000038.1, read as the reverse complement.
CCGCCGCCGAAGCTGGTTCTCGACCTTGAGCGCCTGGCCCATGTGCCGGCCGAGAAGGCGGGCCCGCTGCAGCGTTACGCGGCGACGATCCAGTCCCAGCGCGGTGACTACAACGGCAAGGTGCTCTCGATCCGCCAGGACGACCTGCGCACACTCGCCGTCATCTACGACCAGTCCCCCTCGGTCCTCACCGAGCAGCTGATCAGCTGGGGCGTCCTCGACGCGGACGCGCGCCGTGCGGTCTCCCACGAGGACGCCTGACGCCTCGCGCAGCACCCAGCAGAAACGTGCCGCCGGGGGGGGCCCCACCCCACGGGTGGGGGGCCCCCCGCGGGGGTTT